>NZ_JAKGAW010000022.1:0-73966 GCF_021532475.1 Pseudoalteromonas sp. APAL1
TTTGCCAAGTCGATGCTAATTAGGTTAAATTTTGACATGTATGGATTCCTTATTGGTAAAAGTAATTGTCCAATTTCTTTATACCGTACTCACCCTATTTGGGGGAGGAGTCCATACATCTCCTACAATACCTTTACGAATTGAATTGCTGAGGGTGGTTTCAAAAACCAATAACCGCACCGATCGGCTAAAAACTGATAGCTGATGGCTGATAGCTTTTTCAGGCATAAAAAAACCCTAACCAATTGGCTAGGGTTAAAAAGTGGTACCAGTAGGCGGACTTGAACCGCCACGCCCGAAGGCAACGGATTTTGAATCCGTCATGTCTACCAATTCCATCATACTGGCTTCATTTTTCTTTAACCTTCTAAACACGAGAAGATAAAGAAAAACCACTTTAGAGCAAAAACTTTTTAAACTGCTTTTGTCTCTATGCCAAGCATTATACAAAGAATGGGTAAGGCAGCAAGCCTTTTGTGCGCAGCGGCTACTCAACCGAACAATTATTAAACAAGTTGTTAACTTTAGAGTTTTGGCATCATTCTCGAAACAATCGCCTGACAATCAATATCACAACTAAGGCAACCATATTGACTAAACCCCACACCGGTTAAACGGCTTTTCACAAACGCATCTGCTATAAGCGGTTCGCCAAATTGCAATAGCGTTGCTGCTTGCCAAAGCTGTGCCAGCCTTTCAATTATGCGCCTAGCATGCATTTCGAAGTTTGCGGTATCTGTGAGCATTTCTTTAAGTTCATCGAGTTTTATCGCAAAATCAGGGTGCAAACTGCGCGCTTTTTCTAGCTCATTGATAAGCACCTCAAGTGATTCAGGTTCACGGCTAAACACGCGCAAAAGATCAAGGCACTGCACATTACCAGAGCCTTCCCAAATAGAGTTAACCGGTGCTTCTTTATAAAGTCGGCTGGTAATGTTGTCTTGAACATAACCCACACCACCAATACATTCCATAGCCTCATAAGTGTGCTGCACTGCCCGCTTACAAATCCAATATTTACCGATTGCCGTGGCACTGCGTATCAATGCCACTTCATTGCTATCATCTTGATTATCAAGGGCATGGGCAATACGCATTGAAATGGCAAGTGCAGCTTCTGCTTCAATAGCTAAATCAGCCAGCACATTGAGCATCAGTGGCTGTTGATGCAGATTTTTCCCAAATACACTGCGCCCAGATGTATGCCATATTGTTTCTTTTACTGCTTGTAACATCAACGAACATGAGCCTAGCATGCAGTCGTAACGAGTTAGAGCAACCATTTGAATAATTGTAGCAATACCTCTTCCTGGTTCCCCGAGTAACCAGCCATGCGCACCTCTAAATTCAATTTCAGAACTCGCATTTGATTGATTACCTATCTTATTTTTTAAGCGCTGAATATACATGGCATTTTTCTCGCCAGTTTCGAGCCAGCGAGGCACTAAAAAGCAAGATAATTGCTTGTCATCGGTATTAGCGAGCACTAAGAATGCATCACTCATGGGCGCTGAGCAAAACCATTTGTGGCCGGTTAAAGCATATAATTGCCCTGCACCACTCTCATTGATGGCGTCGGCTTTGGTGGTGTTAGCTCTAACATCAGAGCCACCTTGTTTTTCGGTCATCGCCATACCTATGGTGACACCCTTTTTTTCGTACCAAGGTTTATTATCTGAATCGTAATGATTTGCCAGTATTTTAGGTAGCCACATAGCTGCTACATTTTTTTGACTGGCTATTGCAGGCACACTGGCAAAGGTCATGGTTAATGGGCAGCCGGAGCCCGGATCAGCATGATTGTGGAGCACCGCCATCGCTGCTCTTACAACATGACTACCAGCCTTTTTTTGTTGCCAAGGCAATGCGCAGTGCCCTTGCTCTATGGCATGCTGCATCAGCTGATGATAACTTGGATGATAATCAACTTGGTCTATGCGCTCGCCAAAGCGGCTGTGTGTATTTAGTTCTGGCAAGTGTTTATTTGCTAAGAACCCAGCACGCAATAATGTGCCGCCCACTTGCTCTCCAAACGCCGTTAAATGCGCAGTTCCCCATTGCCCTGCAAAACGGTTTTGCCAATACTGAAGCACGCTGTCAGCCTCATAGGCGTTGTAATTTTCAAGCGGTTTAGGTTGATTAAATACCTGGTGTGTTTCACTTTGAGAAACAGCCATGGTTGTGTACTCATTTTTATTATTTTCTTTACTATAGCAGGTCAGACCTGCTTGTCGACGCGCTAAAGCTTCGCTAAGTATTTCTTGTTTGCTAAGTACTTTGCTAAACTACTGCGCAATTTAATTGGATGAGATAGTTTATGTCAGCTGAGTTTCCACGTGCCGGTTTCTGGCGCCGTTTTGCCTCTTTAATTTACGATACCTTAGTTGTAATTGCTTTTGCGATGCTGACAACTGTACTGTATTTATTAGCTGTTCAGGGGCTAATTTCATTAGACGTACTTAGCATTGGCAACGCCGAAGATGTATCGGCATTCATTCAAAATTCGCCATTACTGTATGGGATTCGTAGTGCGTTATTGGTAGTGGTGAGTATTAGTTTCTTTAGCTATTTTTGGGCTAAAAGTGGCCAAACTATTGGTATGCGTGCATGGCGTTTGAAGGTGCAAACCCTCGATGGTCGCTTAATTAGTTGGCATCAAGGTGCTATCAGAGCGATTACTGCGCTATTAGGTTTAGGGAATCTAGTGGTGTTGGTTGATTTTAAAAATAAGCGCGCTTTGCAAGATTACATCGCAAAAACAGAAGTTATCACCTTAACCAAAGAAGAAAATAAACGTATTTATCGCTCACTTGATTAAGCAACAAATCAAGCACAAAAAAAGCGTGGCTCAAAACCACGCTTTTTTTGTGTCTTAAAACGAGCATTACACCCGTTTATTCAATAAGTAAGTAGCAAAGCCAATAAATAAAACACTTGGCAATACAGCCCCTACCACGGCTGGAATTTGATACACCATAACCACAGGACCAAAAATCTCATTGGTTAGGTGAAAAGTGATACCTGTGATCACGCCCATAATGATGCGTGCGCCCATTGTCACGGTACGAAGTGGTCCAAATATGAATGATAATGCCACTAATAACATCACGGCTATCGATATAGGCTGCATAATCTTACGCCACAATGCTAATTCATAGGTGCTCGTATCTTGCTCATTCTGTTTCAAATAGCTTAAGTAAGACCATAATCCAGTGAACGATAAAGCCTCAGGTTTTACAGATACAACCCCTAGCTTTTCGGCGGTAAGTTGGGAGCTGTAAAACTCTTCACCTTGTTGCTCGGTAGTGATCTGTTCAGGTGTAATCATTACCTTATTAACATCGCGAAGTAACCAGCCATCCTTGCGATTAAGTGCTTCTTCAGCTTTCGTAATTTGTGTTAATTGCAGTGACTTATCAAAATGATACATGTGTACACCGCGAAGTATGCCTTGTTGATCAACATCTTCAATATTTATGAAGTTGTTACCATCTTTTGCCCACACCCCTTGTTTGGCATTAAAAACATCCCCGCCATAAATCGCTTGGTTACGGATATCTTTTGCCTTGAGCTGTGCTTCTGGTGCACCCCACTCACCTAGTGCCATCATACAAATAGCCATAAACATAGCGGTTTTCATTACTGAAACAATAATTTGCAGCCGTGACATCCCCGCCGCTTGCATGACTACCAGCTCACTGTTTGAGGCCAGCGCACCAAGTCCCGTTAAGCCACCAATTAGCGCAGCCATAGGAAAGAAAATAACTAAATCGCCTGGCATACTATACAGTGTGTAAATGAGGGCTGTTGCAATATCATAGCTACCACGACCAACCGATTTTAATTGCTCAATAAACTTTATTAGGGTGCTAATACCCACCAATACCATTAAGGCAAAACCGGTTGTTTGAATTATGCTGCGACCTAAATACCAGTCGAGTGTTTTCATCATGCGCTTAACTCCCGCTTAGTCACTACTGCTTTTAACCACGCACCGAGCGGACGACCTTTAATAATCAAGAACCCACCAATAAACAAGGCTGATAAATGGATCCACCACAAACCAATTGAAGGCGGAATTTTGCCATCTTCAACAGCAAACTTAGCGGCATTCAGTAATATGAAATACCCTAAATATAAGCTGATTGCAGGCACTAATTTAGCAAATTTACCTTGGCGCGGATTTACCACACTTAAAGGCACTGCTAATAAAGTTAATAATGGAATTGAAAGCGGAATAGCTAAACGCCATTGCCACTGCGCAATTGCTTCAGTGGTTTTCATTTTAAACAGATCAAATGTTGGTACAGCTTCTAATTTACGGCGCTGATGCTCAATTTCTTGATCTTGGATTTGCACACTATAGCCATCGAATTCGGTTAAGTTAAGGGCCGCTTTTTCGCCATCGGTTTCGTAACGTTTACCGTCGTTTAAAACAAGTTGTTGCTCACCATTTTCTTGTTCAATCACCACCCCACGCTCAGCATATACTAAACGGGCTAAGTCACCTTTCTCTCGGTCTGGCAACTGGGCAACAAATACTTTGTGAAGCTCTTTGCCGCCATTTTCAATATTATGAATAAACACAACCGCTTTTTCGTTCCCGGTTTGCTGAAAACGTCCGGCACGTAAAGCCGACAAGCCAGCGTCAGCTTTAGCTTGCTCTTTTAATTGATATTCTTGCTCACTGGCCCATGGCGCGATATAGAGTGTAAGCGCCCCTGCTAATACGGCCATCACAGTGCTTGAAATAAGCGTCACTCGAACCACGTACCACTCACTCACACCACACGCTCTGAAAACTGTCATTTCGCTGTCAGCATAAATGCGACTGTACGCCAAGATAATACCCAAGAAGATACTTAAAGGCAGAATAAGTGAAGCAAGTTGAGGTAGTTTTAGTGCAATCATCGAAAGCACAAGCTTAGCAGGAAGCCCCCCTTCAGAGGCGTCTCCTAAAATAACAACAAACTTTTGAGACACGAAAATAGTCATCAAAGTTAAAAATACGGCGACCTGCGACTTTAAGACTTCAGTGGTCAAATAACGAAAAATTAGCAATGCTCGCCCCTGTTAAACATCGAGTTTCACTGGAATAGTAAGGAATTTTGAGTAAACTAGTTATTTTACTCACTTTATTATATGCCATCAAAGTTAAATATCATACCTAGCAAGAACATATAATCTTGCTTAAATGGTACAGATGGCCTCTATTATGTGATATTGATATTCACATTAAGATAAAGTTCAAAAACACATAAATAGAGTCACAGTTTATGTACTAACATTAGTGCTTATAAACTAAAAAATGTAAGAAACAGCTCAAAATGAATTTCTTACCCTTATTTTACGAAGGTATTTAGACTCAACATCAGGAGTAACAATGGAATTTAGCGTAAAAAGTGGTAGTCCAGAAAAACAACGTAGCGCATGTATTGTAGTTGGCGTTTATGAGCCACGTCGTTTATCGCCCATTGGTGAACAGCTAGATAAAATAAGTGACGGTTATATCTCAAACTTACTTCGCCGCGGTGATCTTGAAGGAAAACCTGGTCAAGTATTGTTATTACACCACGTTCCCAATGTACTGAGCGAGCGCGTACTGTTAGTTGGTTGTGGTAAAGAGCGTGAGCTTGATGACAAACAATACAAACAAATCATCTCAAAAACGATTAACACGCTAAACGAAACTGGTTCGATGGAAGCTGTGTGCTTTTTAACTGAGCAACATGTTAAAAGTCGTGACACCTACTGGAAAGTCCGCCAAGCAGTCGAAACGACACAAGACTGTTTATACACATTTAATCAGCTTAAAAGCAAAAAGAGCGATCCACGTCGCCCGCTTCGTAAAATTGTTTTCAACGTACCAACACGTCGCGAGCTAACGATTGGCGAAAGTGCAATTGAGCATGGTTTAGCCATCGCTGCGGGTAGCAAGTTATGTAAAGATGTTGCCAATATGCCACCAAACATCTGTAACCCTGCTTACTTAGGTGAGCAAGCAAAGGAGCTTGCAGAAAACTTTGATAACGTAACTGTTGAAATTATTGGCGAAGAAAAAATGGCTGAGCTGGGCATGAATTCATACCTAGCGGTTGGCCGTGGTAGTGCTAATGAGTCAGTAATGTCTGTGATCAACTATCAAGGTGGCGACAAAGATCAAGCGCCAATCGTCTTGGTTGGTAAAGGTTTGACCTTTGACTCAGGTGGTATTTCAATCAAGCCAGGCGAAGCCATGGATGAAATGAAGTACGACATGGGTGGTGCTGCAGGTGTTATTGGTGCTATGCGCGCCTTGGTACAAATGCAGTTACCTATTAATGTGGTTGGTGTACTTGCCGGATGTGAAAATATGCCAGGCTCAAACGCTTATCGCCCGGGTGATATTTTAACAACCATGTCAGGTCAAACTGTTGAAGTGTTAAATACCGATGCAGAAGGCCGGTTAGTATTGTGTGATGCATTAACGTATGTTGAGCGTTTTGAACCAGATACTGTTGTCGACGTAGCGACACTAACTGGTGCGTGTATCATTGCGCTGGGCTCTCATGCTACGGGTTTACTCTCAAACCATAACCCACTTGCTCATGATTTACTTAAAGCCTCTGAGCAAAGTGGTGACCGCGCATGGCAATTGCCACTGTGGGATGACTACCAAGAGCAACTTGAAAGCCCATTTGCTGATTTCACCAACTTAGGTGGCCGTGCAGCAGGTACGATTACTGCAGCGTGCTTCTTGTCTAAATTTACCAAAAAATATAATTGGGCTCATTTAGATATTGCAGGCACAGCGTGGCGTAGTGGCGGTAAAAATAAAGGCGCTACAGGCCGTCCGGTCCCAATGCTGACACAATATTTACTTAACCGTGCAGGCGTAAACGAAGCCAATCACGACTAACAAGCTAAACATAGCTAAATAAGGCGCCAAATGGCGCCTTATTAATTGAAGCAATACGCGTTCTATGTCAAAATCCCTGCTTTGATCTGTGTATCTGTGGGGACTCCCGTCACAATGAGTATGAACGCACAATTTTACGTTCTAAAACAAGATGATAATGCCCAGCAATCAACTGACGCACGTTTCGATCTCGCGGCAAAAATTGCTGCTGATCAGTATCGTCTTGGTCATCGCGTATTTATTTACGCCGATAACACTGACATGGCCCACACAATCGACGACATCATTTGGTCATTTGAACCAGATAGTTTTGTACCACACAACCTACAAGGTGAAGGCCCTAAAGGTGGCGCACCGGTTGAAATTGGTATGACTCCGCCCGTCGGCAACAGAAAAATATTAATCAACTTAGCTGAACACCTGCCGGATTTTATTCGCCGTTTTCAGCAAGTTTTTGACTTTGTACCCATTGAGCCAAACGCTAAGCAAGCCGCCCGTGAGCGGTTTAAAAAGCTTCGCCAACTGGGCGCTCATATTGCAACGCAAGAAATTGACATTTAAGCATTTATTTAAGGTTCTGTGTAATGGATAAAACCTATAATCCGCAAGATATTGAACAGTCTTTATACCAAGACTGGGAAGAAAATGGCTACTTTAAACCGTCTGGCCAAGGTGACGCATACTCAATTATGATCCCGCCACCAAACGTCACGGGTAGCTTACACATGGGCCACGCGTTCCAAGACACCATCATGGATACGCTAACGCGTTTAAAGCGTATGCAAGGCAATAATACATTATGGCAAGTAGGTACTGACCACGCGGGTATCGCAACACAAATGCTTGTTGAGCGTAAGCTTGCTGCTGAAGAAGGTAAAACACGCCACGACCTAGGCCGTGATGCATTTATCGAAAAAATCTGGGAGTGGAAAAATCACTCTGGCGGCACTATCACTAAACAATTACGTCGTTTAGGTGCTTCTGTAGATTGGGACCGTGAGCGTTTCACTATGGACGAAGGACTTTCTGAGGCGGTTAAAGAAGTATTCGTACGTCTTCACAAAGAAGATCTAATCTACCGTGGTAAGCGCCTAGTAAACTGGGACCCTAAACTACACACAGCTATTTCTGATCTTGAAGTTGAGAACAAAGACAAACAAGGTCACATGTGGAACTTACGTTACCCACTTGCTGATGGCGTAACAACACAAGACGGTAAAGATTATATCGTTGTTGCCACAACGCGTCCTGAAACAATGCTAGGTGATTCAGGTGTTGCGGTTAACCCTGACGATGAGCGTTACCAAGATCTGATCGGTAAAGAAATTTTACTACCTATCGTAAACCGTCGTATTCCAATTGTTGCCGATGAGCATGCAGACATGGAAAAAGGCACTGGTTGTGTAAAAATTACCCCTGCCCACGACTTTAATGATAACGAAGTAGGTAAACGTCACCAACTACCAATGATCAACATCTTCAACAAAGATGCTGCGGTATTAAGCGAAGGCGAAAGCTACACATTCGACGGTAAAGAGCTTGAATTAGATGCGCCAATTCCTGAGCGCCTACACGGCCTTGACCGCTTTGATGCACGTAAAGCGATTGTGAGCGAATTTGAAGAGCTTGGCCTATTAGAAAAAATTGAAGATCACAGCTTAACAGTGCCTTACGGTGATCGTTCTGGCGTAGTGATTGAGCCACTTCTTACTGACCAGTGGTACGTGCGCGTAGCACCTCTAGCTGAACCAGCAAAAGAAGCGGTTAAAAATGGCGATATTAAATTTGTACCTCAGCAATACGAGAACATGTACTTCTCGTGGATGAACGACGTACAAGATTGGTGTATTTCACGTCAGCTTTGGTGGGGTCACCGCATCCCTGCTTGGTACGACAACGAAGGTAACGTATATGTTGGTCGTGACGAAGCTGAAGTACGCTGCGATAACAACCTTGCTGATGATGTTGCACTTAAGCAAGACGAAGACGTTTTAGATACTTGGTTCTCATCTGCGCTTTGGACTTTCTCAACGCAAGGCTGGCCTGCAAACACTGATGATTTAAAAACTTTCCACCCGTCTGACGTATTGGTAACAGGTTTCGACATCATCTTCTTCTGGGTTGCTCGTATGATCATGATGACCATGCACTTCATCAAAGATGAAGACGGCAAGCCACAAGTACCATTTAAAACCGTTTACGTAACAGGCCTTATCCGTGATGAAAACGGCGATAAGATGTCTAAATCGAAAGGTAACGTTCTTGATCCTATCGACATGATTGACGGTATCGACCTTGAAAGCCTAGTTGAAAAGCGCACTGGTAACATGATGCAACCACAACTAGCGAAAAAGATTGAGAAAAATACTCGCAAAACATTCGAAAACGGTATCGAAGCACACGGTACAGACGCGCTACGTTTCACCCTTGCAGCAATGGCTTCAACGGGCCGTGATATCAACTGGGATATGAACCGCCTAGAAGGTTACCGTAACTTCTGTAACAAACTATGGAATGCGAGCCGTTACGTATTAATGAATACAGAAGAGCAAGATTGTGGCTTCGCTACAGATGCTGAAAAACAGTACTCACTTGCTGATCGTTGGATTTTAGGCCAATTTGAAGCAACTGTTAAAACCTATACTGAGCATCTAGAAAACTACCGTTTTGACCTAGCAGCAAACACCATTTATGAGTTCACATGGAACCAATTCTGTGACTGGTACCTAGAACTGACTAAACCAGTATTGTTTAAAGGTAACGAAGCACAGCAACGTGGTACTCGTCATACTTTGATCACGGTATTAGAAAGCCTACTACGCTTAATGCACCCGTTAATGCCTTACATCACAGAAACGATTTGGCAACGTGTTGCACCACTTGCAGGCATTGAAACTGCGGGCACTAGCATCATGGTTCAAGGTTTCCCTGTTTACAATGAAGCAAATGTTGATAGCCAAGCAATGGCTGACCTTGAGTGGGTTAAGCAATTCATTCTTGCTATTCGTAACATCCGTGGTGAAATGGATATCAGCCCAAGCAAACCATTATCGGTATTGCTTGCTAATGCGTCTGACGAAGACAAGCGCCGCTTAACGGATAACGAAGCATTCTTAGCGTCTCTTGCTAAGCTTGAAGAGTTCACGCTTCTTGATAACAAAGACGATGCACCTGCATGTGCAACATCATATGTTGGCAACCTTGAGATCATGATCCCAATGGCTGGCCTAATCGATGTTGAAGCTGAATTAGCCCGTATCGCGAAGCAGCTTGAAAAAGCAGAAAAAGGCTTAGCACAGGTTCAAAACAAGTTAGCTAACGAGAAGTTCGTAAATAATGCACCTGAAGCTGTGCTTGCTAAAGAGCATGCTAAACTGGCTGAATTTACAGATGCGAAAGACAAACTATTAGCGCAAAAAGCGAAAATCGAAAGTCTATAACAGCATATATAAAGCGCGATTTATTCGCGCTTACAAAAAAGCCGCGCTATAACATTGTTATAGCGCGGCTTTTTAATGCTCTGTAGCGCAACTTTACGTCGCGCCAGTATTAAAACGTGTAGTTATACTGAGCACCAACTAGTACTGCGTGACCTTTTGATTCATATTCCCATGAAACATTTTGGCCTAAAGAAGCTGCTAGGCTGTCTTTTTCAGAGAAGTTTTGTGTTTTACCACGAAGGATACTTACACCTAAGTCAACATTTGAGTTTTCGCTGAATGCGTAGTTACCACCAAACGAGAACCAGAAACGATCTGTATCAGGGATAGAGATTGATAAGTGTGATTTATCAGCTGGTGATTCGTCGTATGCAATACCTGCACGAAGTAATAATGCATCGCTGTACTGGTAGTCAGTACCGATAGAGTAACGCATTGAATCAGAGAAGTTCTCTTCTTTAGAGAATACAGGCGTTTCAAGGCTTGGTGTATATGCTTCTAATTTTTGGAAGCTGTCCCAACCTGTCCATAAGATGCTGTAGTGTACGCCTAGCTTCTTATCAACTTGATGTGAACCAGAAAACTCAGCAATTGCTGGTAGTGTTAGTTTTAACTCACCAGGTACTACAGTGCCCGCTAAACCGCCAACAGCAGCTGGAAGTTGGTTTGAGTACTCACCTTCAAAATCGATATCTGTTTCGCTGCGGTAGTTAAAACCAAAACGGCTATTCTCATCTAGTTGATACATTACACCAACGTTCCAACCAAAGCCGTAGTCGTCGCCTTCAAGGTGAGCGATTTGCGTGCTAGCTGGTAAACCAAACGGGTTAGTACCTGCATTACGAATCACTTTCGCATCAGCATAAACATAGTTTAAACCAAGACCTAGGCTGAACTGTTCGTTGATTTTGTATGAAGCGCTTGCATTCATATTTACAGTAACGATTTCAGTTTCACCTGCAATAGAGCCCGCAGCGTAGTCATCATTAAATTCAGTAGAAAGACCAAAGTTTGAGAAAGCACCAAAGCCTAGTGATACTTTGTCGTTTAATGGCATTGTGAAGTAGCCAGCAGGAATAAATGCAGATGGTGCGATGCTGTCATCATCAATAACATTCTCATCTAAACCATATGCCGCACCTTCTCCATTTAGACTTACGTCAGGAATTACAGCAATGCCTGCAACTGAAATTTGCTTGTCTTTGAATAAAGACATAAGTGCAGGGTTGCGAGCAACAACAGAGGCATCATCAGCTACGGCTGCTTCACCAGCGTATGCACGACCTAAACCTGATACGTTTTGCTCTGCTAATTGAAAGGCTGCAGCAAAGCTGTCAGCAGAAACAACAGCAAGTGATGCTGCAATTAGTGTTTTAGTGAACTTCATAAATCTGTGTCCTCTTGCAAACTTGTGCGTTAGCTAATCCAACATCGAGGGCAACCCATTAGTTAAGCATAAAAGATTAGCACTGTATGTTGGTATTAGATGTTTTATTCTAATGATTACAAACTTTCGAACATTACCTTAATTAAGATCAAAAAACTGTAATTTTTCGTTAGAAATAGGTAAAAAACCCGCATTTTAACAACAAGATAACAACTTATTAAAACTCATCAGATCTCTGGTTACAAACCCCACAAACAACAATAGTTATCATTTGCATTGACATGTATTTGTTGTCCCTTTAGACTTAAATAAAGGTTTTTCAGTTAGGATCGGGCCATGGAAATCGCACTTATTGTTGTTGCGCTGATGTTATGCGGTGTGAGTGTTCATTATTTTTGTAAAGCTAACTACTGTGCGTGTACTAAAGCAGGTGATTGCGATAACCCTGTGAATCACTTTTGGTTAAAAGCGATGTTTAGTGCGGTATTGTCACTCATGTTATGTTGCATCGCCTTGCATGTCGAAAAAGGGACGTTGTTGTGGTTGGTTTTAATGACGAGTTGTTTTAGTGGTGCATTTATATCAGCAAAACGCAGCGCTAGAAAACGCTGCGTTAAGTCTAAACAAGCAGATGCTCTTTTAACAAACGAGCCAAATTAAGCTGATAATCTAGCGGTTTTATACTTGCAACAATCTTAAGATCTTGCTCTTCATTCAAATTAACATCTTTCGCAGTAATGTGGTGCTTGTGTTTCGCGTTATAAAATATTTTAACTTTAGGCTTGATTGGGTTTTGATGATTTCCTTCCATTACCAGCGCCAAACGCTCATTGTTTAACTTCACAATCGTGCCAACAGGATGTACACCTAAGCATTTAATAAAGCGTTGCACCAACTCTGAATCAAACATTTGTTTGTTAGCAAGTAAATAGCGCAGTGCCGAAATGGGTTCTTCACCCATTTGGTGAGGTCTGTCCGCCGTCATTGCATCATACACATCAACAATAGCCATAATGCGCGCTGGTCGACTTAACTTTTCTCCGGTGATGCCCCGAGGATAACCGCTGCCATCTAAACGTTCATGATGATTAACTATCATCTCTAACATTAAGGGCGTAATGCCTTTTTCACCTTTCACTAAACCTAAACTTTGTGCCACATGTTTTTTTACTACCTGCATTTCATTATTATTTAATGCGCTTGGCTTAGAAAGAACCCCCTGTGGCATCTTGGCTTGCCCGATATCATGCAGCAATGCACCCATTGCTAATTCTTTAATGGTTTTTTCTTTATAGCCTAAATACTTGGCAAACACACTAACCAAAATGGCGGTGTTGATCATATGTCGCCAATTATAAATATGTTTATCTCTGAGCCGAGTTAAGATAGTCAACGCATTGTGATTACGAAATACCGAGCTGACTATATCAACGGCGATATCATCAAGTACCGACACATTCATTTTTAAACCCGAGGTAATATCAGAGTAGAAGCCTTGCAGTTTTCGACTATGTTGTTCGTAATGCACACTGGCTTTTAGAAACTCTTGTTGAACAGTGATCCCTTGCGGTACTTCGTTAGCCGCAGGCTTTTGTTCTACTTTGGCTTGAGTAGTCTCAGGTTTTGGTTGATATTTTTTAGGAAGTGCAACATCACTTTGGGTGAAGTCGATAAGAAGCTCTTCAACACCTTCAGATATTAAGCGCTGAATAATGGTTTTATCGCGGACCAGGCCACGCGTCTTAATTTTTATGCTATTTACGTGCTCTTGCTGCTTACTGACACTGTCAACAAACATCCCTGGTACTAGTTCGGCAATGGGTAAAGTTATAAGCATAAACGCGCTTGGTGTATAAAAATATTGAGTTTTTAATTATCACCAATTAATCAAAAATGTCTATATATTATTCTTAGAATACGAAATAGGTATGGGTTATAGGATAGTAAGTTTCTAGAGTAAAGTTAGAAAGGGGAAAGTTAAAAAAGGGAAAGTTAGAAAGTAGCAACTCGCTAACTTTACTCTTTCCCCTAGAAGCTCACAAACTATTAAGTTTCAATCTGAGAGCTGACAGCTGATAGCTGTTTACTCCTGAAAGTAAGTGCCCCAGCCGTCGTATTCAACATCAGTTTGCTGAGCAAGCGCTTCTAGCTTGTCTACGTCTTCCATAATCGCTTCTACGTCAAGTTCACACTCAACAACCACATCAAAGCTCCACACTTTCTCGCCGTCTTCTAGCTCAAGTTCAGCAGGCTCTTCAACATCATAACCTAGTTTAAAAGCGGCTAAAGCTGCTTGCTCTAACTTTTCAAAATTTTCGCTAACAAAGTGGTGTTCCACTTCATAAAGTACTTCAGGATCTGAGCCATCTTCAAGTAATGAAGTTACGATGTCTTCAGTAATTTCGCGCCAATTTTCCATTATTTATTTCTCACTTGAGCATCTAATTCAGTTATTTTAGCAGCCATAACCTGATGAACATGGGATGCATGATCACGAGCAGATACGTCTTTATCAAGATAGATTGGCGCTAACATTTCGAGATAAATTGTACCATTATCCCAGCGATTTAGCTTAATAGTTTTATGCGTTGTACTCATACAAACAGGCACTACTGGCACATCGGCACTCATAGCAGTGTGAAAAGCACCAGTTTTAAAAGGCAATAAACCTCGGCCATAGCTACGCGTACCCTCAGGGAACATCCATACCGATAACCCTTTACGCTTAATTTTTTCGGCTGATTTAGAAATTGTACCAGCTGCTTTTGAGCGATTAGCTCGGTCAATTAATATATTGCCTGATAACCAATAAAGCTGGCCAAAAAATGGGATCCACTTAAGGCTTTTTTTACCAAGGCTTACACAGTTCTCAGGCACCATCGCTGGCAAAGTAAATAAATCATAATTATTTTGATGGTTGGCTACATACACTGCAGGACCAATATTTTTAGGATCTTCGTGGTACTTAAGCTCAAGCTTTACACCCAATACTTTAGCAACTTTGCAAAACCACCCAGAGATAATGTGAACGTTATTGGCATGAAACGGCTTCACAATACATAAAAGCAAACCAACAAGGCAGCTAAAAACTATAAATAAAGCCATGAAAATAATGCGAAAAACAGCTAACAAACGAATTCTCCTCGTACTAATCAGCGCGCATTATACCGTGATTAATTGCATTTCCATAGTATTAAGCGAACACATGTAAGCTAAAAATTATTACAAAATCGCTTACCGGCATTACCATTACGGCTATCTGAAATAGCCAATTGCTAACCGTGTTCAGAGTTTTCTCTTGTTCATTTATGAAGCATCTTAAAAGGTGCTAGGCCTATGAATGATAGTATTTTCGATAGCTTTATTCCTACTTATGACGCAATTGGTTGAACGTTTATGAAAAACACATCTTTATCTCTAGCTGTACTATGCGCATTAACGCTAAGTAACTACAGTGTGGCAAATAACACAGATACTCACTACTTTAACCAAAATGCCCTTAATAGTGATACCGAAGGAAACTTTCCTGCAACCGTACTTTTTGCTCAAAATTCAATAACGCCTTCTCTAAATAAGATCGAAGAGGATATTCAACCTCATTTAGTAGCGCAAAGAAAAACCATGTTGATGTTCAAGCCACATCAAGAATTAGCAAATGACTCTCAAATTATCTTAAGTGTGCTTGATAGCAACGATACCATCGTGTATCAAACGTTTATGCGCTCGCCTGATGCCTTTACTAAACCCTTTGGTTATGATGATAATTCTGTTAACTATTCTGATAACACTTTTTCGAGCATTCTGCCGGCATCAGTTATTCAGCCGAACATTCACTTTGCGTTTGAGCTAGGCGATAAGTCAAGTAAACTAAATAACGTCAACGTTGGTGCAAGCACAAGTCTTATAATTAATACTATTGATGTAGGCTTACTTACTCCTTATCGAGACAAGTTCACTTTTCAACACGATGCTGATTTACATCGCCAGTACTTTCAGCAAGTCCCTATTACTAAGCTATCTGTAAATAATTTTGAACCGCTGCATTTAACCGAAGTGATGATGCCTGACGGCCGCCTGTTGACTGATTCAGATCCAAGTAAAGGGGGAATTTACTCTGGCGATATGCGCCATTTAATCGCTAAAAACCTGCTGTCGCATGGTATCAATAATGCTAATTATGGTATCAATGCGTCTGGTATCGGAGGCCCAACAGCACACCCGTATAGTGCAGCACAAGTAACCGCCCATAATGCTATTGGTAAGTACGATAATGGTATCTTTGTTCACGGTTTATCAGGTGGTGCGGGCATGGTGACACTGTATAAATCTGTTGGTAATGAATTTAGTCACGAGTTAGGACATAACTTCGGTTTAGGCCATTACCCTGGCGGCGAAAATGGAGTATTAAATCGCCCCGCCGATGAACGTAATTCAACTTGGGGTTGGGATGGCGACTTAGATAAATTTATACCAAACTTTTCACCTAAGTTATCGTATAAAGACCGCTGTTATAAACAAACCTGTATTGCTGCATTTAATGGTCATCAATATGGTACAGGCTCTATGTCTGGTGGTGGGCCAATGTACAGCGAGTACAACAAATACACGCTACATACTCCATACGAGTTGCAACATATACAACGCTTTTTAGAAAACAAAGCACATTTTGATAGCAGCAGCAAAACTGGGTTTAGTAAATGGGATCCGCTGACTCAATCAATGCAACCTTGGAACAATACAGTCTTAGATACCAATACACTGCGCTTGGTTAATCGCACTCCTTATAAGCAAGATGTTCCAATCACAACAATCATCGGTTTTTACGATCCTGAACAACAGCTACAAAGCTTTATTTACCCTGCACTTCACGGTGCTTCAGGCGCCGTCTATAAAGATAGCTTTTCTTCATCAAGCTGTAAGTTAATCGTCAAAACCCAAAAAGCAGGGAATAAAACCTTCAACCTACCTGCAACACGATTAACAACAGGTAAAATGAATAAGATCCACATCAATCTAGAGGCAGCTTCAGTACCAACTAGCGCTTCTGTGTACTGCGACTCAAACCTACTGGTATGGCAAGAGCTAGAACCTGCAAAACAAAACTTACCAGCCTCAGTTATCACTACTCAAGAGAAGCCAAAAGCCTGTATTGTAAACATAGAAACAAACGAAGAGTTTTGTCTACAGGATGGACAAAAAGCAAGCTCTCTTCCCGCTTTTGTAAGTCGAAAGCCTGTTTATGTGAGAGCACCACAAGGTTTACAGGTTATGTTATCTGACTATGGAAACTTATCTTATAACCGCATTGCGACTTTTAATGGCACCGTTGAAAATAACAAACTGAAAAATGTTTTAGCAAAAAATGGACAATATTTAGATTTCTCTAAGCCACGCTCTATGCGCGTATTTAGCTCTGAGGAGCCTTTAGGTTGCATTGTAAGCTTGCTAGATCAAAGTGAATACTGCTTAAAAGCAAATGAACGCTCAAACTACAGGCTACCTGCTTATATCAATAAACATCCTGTATACGTTAAAGCAGCGCCAGGAGTAGCAGTGACTCTTTCTGATTGGCCGAATCTATCTTATCGCCATACAGCTACATTCACTGAAAATACCAGCCACCAAGATTTGCAAAATGTAAAAGCCGATAACGGTCAATACCTTAACTTTTCTAGGCCGGCTTCAATGAGAGTCGTTGCAAACTAAAGCAACAAAAAGGCCTGCAATTGCAGGCCTTATATTTTACTCTATTACTTCACTTGGCGACTCATCACTATCATCAGTTTGAGTCATCTCAACCACAGCTTCATCAACCCGCTGTAGACCGCGTGGTAATTTGTTACCTCGTCTACCCCGTTCACCATGATAATGCTCAAGATCAGACGGTTTAAGTGTCAGTTTTCGTTTACCTGCATGCAGGGTTACGCTACTGCCCTCTGGCACCACAGCAAGTACTTTTACAAACTCTTCACGAGCTTGTACTTTCGCACTTGGGATAGAAATAATCTTATTCCCTTTACCTTTACTTAACTTAGGTAAGTCACGCAGTGGGAATAACAACATTCGGCCTTCGTTAGAAATTGCCATACAGTAGTCTGTCGCTACATCAGTCACTCTAATTGGCGCGAGTAATTCACCGCCTTTAGGAACACTAACCAGCGCTTTACCGTTTTTGTTCTTACTCACTAAATCTTTAAAGTCGCTAATAAAGCCATAACCTGCATCAGAAGCCATTAACAACACTTGGTTGTCTTCTGCCATCACCACATGCTCAAAGTTGGCACCAGAACTTAGGTTAAAGCGCCCAGTCATTGGTTCACCTTGACTACGAGCTGAAGGTAAACTGTGCGCATCGGTAGCAAAAGCGCGACCACTTGAGTCTAAGAACACTGCCGGCTGATTACTCTTACCTCGCGCCGAGGCTTTATAGCTGTCGCCAGACTTATAACTTAGCCCTTCAACATCTAAATCATGGCCTTTACCAACACGTGCCCAGCCTTTTTCAGATAACACAACTGTAACTGACTCAGAAGGAATAAGATCTTTTTCGCTTAGTGCTTTTGCTTCTACACGTTCAACGACTGGTGAGCGGCGATCATCACCGTACATTTCAGCAGCTTCTTGGATTTCTTTTTTCATCAACGTCGACATACGACGCTCAGAACCCAAAATTTGCTCTAACTTGTCACGTTCAAGCGCAAGCTCATCTTGCTCACCTTTAATCTTAAATTCTTCAAGTTTTGCTAAATGACGTAGTTTTAATTCTAAAATTGCTTCGGCTTGAATATCGGTAATACCAAAGCGCTCCATTAATACGGGCTTTGGTTTATCTTCAGTACGAATAATTTCGATGACTTCGTCGATATTTAAAAAGGCAGTTAATAAACCTTCTAAAATATGCAAGCGTGCTAACACTTTATCTAGGCGGTATTGTAAACGGCGACGAACTGTTTCACGGCGGAACGTTAACCACTCAGTTAAGATACTACGTAAGTCTTTAACTTGCGGACGACCATCAAGGCCAAGCATGTTTAAGTTTACGCGGTAGTTCTTTTCTAAATCGGTGGTTGCAAACAGGTGCGCCATTAATGGCTCAGCCTTGATGCGGTTCGAACGCGGTACAATCACAATACGGGTTGGATTTTCGTGATCTGATTCGTCACGTAAATCGGCAACCATCGGTAACTTTTTAGCGTTCATTTGTGCAGCAATTTGCTCAAGTACTTTTGCACCTGAACACTGATGAGGTAGCGCTGTAATAACAATATCACCGTGCTCTTCAGTGTAAATTGCACGCATCTTGATAGAGCCACGTCCGGTTTGATAAATCTTACGAATATCATCTTTCGGAGTGATTATCTCAGCTTCTGTTGGATAGTCAGGGGCATGCACTAACTCAAGCAGCTCTTCGATTTCAGCTTTTGGTTTATCAAGCAGTAAACAACAGGCACTGGCAACTTCTCGCACGTTGTGTGGTGGAATATCCGTTGCCATACCTACCGCGATACCAGTCACACCATTGAGCAAAATGTGCGGTAAGCGCGCTGGCAATACCATTGGCTCATCCAGTGTGCCATCAAAGTTTGCGGTCCAATCAACAGTACCTTGGCCGAGCTCTTTTAATAAAACTTCAGAGAACTTAGATAAACGCGCTTCGGTATAACGCATCGCCGCAAATGACTTAGGATCGTCCGCGGCACCCCAGTTACCTTGGCCGTCCACCAGCGGGTAACGGTAAGAAAACGGCTGAGCCATCAACACCATGGCTTCATAACAAGCACTATCACCATGGGGATGGTATTTACCAAGTACATCACCAACAGTACGCGCAGATTTTTTATACTTAGCTTGCGCCGATAACCCAAGCTCGCTCATTGCATAAATGATACGACGCTGTACAGGCTTTAGACCATCACCCACATGCGGTAAGGCGCGGTCCATAATGACGTACATTGAGTAGTTTAAGTAGGCGTCTTCAGTAAAACGCCCCATTGTTTGTTGTTCTATGCCCTGCATCAGCAAGGTATCAGTATCACTCATTAACGCTTACCTATTTTTTCTTTGCGCTAACACGATAAATCACGTTAGCAAAGTCGTCTGAGATCAATAAGCTGCCATCTGCAAGTTCTGCAAAGGCAACTGGGCGACCAAATGTTTCTTCATTTTGCATAAACCCTGTAACGAACGGAGTGTATTGAGTAATACGACCTTGTTCAACGTTCGCTAACATCACTCTGTAACCCGATTTTTTACTGCGGTTCCAAGAGCCATGCTCAGCAACAAATAGTTGCTCTTTGTATTTCGCAGGGAACTGTTTGCCGTTATAAAAATGAATACCAAGAGGTGCCACGTGCGCACCAAGTGCAAGCGCAGGTGACTTGTAATCAGCAATGCTTTTACCTTGACCAAACTCAGGATCTAAAATGGCGCCTGCATGTACATAAGGGAAACCATAATGTGCCCCTTCTTCACCTTCACCTACACGGTTGATTTCGCAAGGAGGCATATCATCGCCCATCATGTCACGGCCATTATCACTAAACCAAAATGCATTGGTAGTTGGGTGATAATCAAAACCAACTGAGTTACGAACACCTTTGGCGATTGTTTTAATTTCTTTTGTATCTACATCTAACGAAAAGATACGACCATATTTGTCGTCTTCCGCACAAATGTTACATGGCACACCCACAGGCACAATTAGCTCACCGGTTGGCGCAAAGCTAATGAACTTCCAGCCATGATGACGATCGGTTGGGAATTTATCGTAAACGACTTCAAATTTAGGGTCTTTTAGGTTTTTATCGATATCTTTAAAACGGATGATTCGCGACACTTCTGCCACATATAAATCACCATCTTTAACAGCTAATCCCGAAGGCATTTCAAGGCCTGTGGCGATAACCATTTTTCTATCAGCAACGCCATCACTATTATGATCTATTAATGCATATACATTGCCCGCTTTTCGTGAACCAGCATACACAATGCCTCTTTTTGACACGGCAATCTGACGCGCATTTTCAACGTCATCAGCAAACAAGCTGATAGTAAATCCATCAGCTACAGTGAGTTTATCAAGAATATCTTTGGCCATTACCGGCGCTGACAACAAGCTCAGCGATAATAATGAGGTCAGTATTTTTTTCATTTTTCTTGCCCTTTCATTCGTTCAACTACCTTAACTAAACTTGTGCGCGGTTACCGTGATCTTCTAACCACTGGCGACGGTCTGATGAACGTTTCTTTGCAAGTAACATATCCATCATCTCCATCGTTTGCTCCTCTTCGTCCAACGTTAATTGCACTAGACGACGCGTATTTGGATCCATAGTGGTTTCACGTAATTGTAGTGGGTTCATTTCACCCAACCCTTTAAAGCGTTGAACATTGACCTTACCACGTTTCTTCTCGGCCTCAATGCGCGCTAAAATGCCGTTCTTTTCATCTTCATCAAGGGCATAGTACACCTCTTTACCAATGTCGATACGGAATAATGGCGGCATTGCTACATACACGTGACCTTCTTTAATAAGTGCAGGGAAATGACGTACGAACAAAGCACACAATAGAGTCGCAATGTGTAATCCATCCGAGTCAGCATCGGCCAAGATACAAATTTTGTTATAACGCAAACCAGATAAATCACTCGAATCTGGGTCTATACCTAGTGCCACAGAGATATCATGCACCTCTTGCGACGCTAAAATCTGACCCGACTCCACCTCCCAGGTATTTAAGATTTTACCGCGCAGCGGCATGATTGCTTGGAATTCACGGTCACGCGCTTGTTTTGCTGAACCACCCGCAGAGTCACCCTCTACTAAAAACAGTTCAGTGCGGTCATTATCTTGCGCGCTACAATCGGTTAATTTACCTGGTAATGCAGGGCCTGAAGTAATGCGCTTACGCACAACTTTTTTGGCGGCACGTAAACGGCGCTGTGCATTTGAGATGCATAGCTCAGCTAATAATTCTGCCGTTTCTGTGTGCTCGTTTAGCCATAAGCTAAATGAATCTTTTACTACACCAGAAACAAACGCTGCACATGAACGTGAAGATAGCTTTTCTTTGGTTTGACCAGCGAACTGTGGGTCTTGCATTTTTACCGACAACACATAGCTACAGCGCTCCCAGATATCATCTGGCGTTAGCTTTACGCCACGCGGTAATAGGTTTCTGAATTCACAGAATTCACGCATTGCTTCAAGTAAGCCTTGGCGTAAGCCATTGACGTGTGTACCGCCTTGGGCAGTAGGGATTAAGTTTACATAACTTTCAGCGATTGACTCACCGCCTTCAGGTAACCATACCACAGCCCAATCAGCGCCTTCTGTAGAGCTAGAAAATTCACCTATAAATGGGTCTTTTGGCAGTACTTCAAAACCTTTAACAGCTTCATTTAAGTAATCTTTTAAACCTGTTTCGTAATACCACTCTTGGCTTTCTTTGGTTTGCTTATTGGTAAACTTAATACGCAGGCCTGGGCATAATACTGCTTTGGCTTTTAGCAAATGATTAAGCTTAGTAATAGAGAAGTTAGCTGAGTCAAAATAGCTGGCATCAGGCCAAAAACGCACAGTTGTACCTGTATTACGCTTACCCACTGTACCAATGACGTTAAGGTCTTCAACCTTGTCACCGTTCTCAAAAGCCATACGAAATTGCTGTGCATCACGGCGCACGGTTACTTCAACACGAGTCGATAGCGCATTTACAACCGAAATACCTACCCCGTGTAAACCACCCGAAAACTGATAGTTTTTATTTGAGAACTTACCACCGGCATGTAGCTTGGTAAAAATAAGTTCCACACCCGGAATACCTTCTTCTGGGTGAATATCAATTGGCATACCACGGCCATCATCAATAACTTCAAGTGAGTTATCTTCATGAAGAATAACATCAATTTTTGTTGCATGACCTGCCATTGCTTCGTCGACACTGTTATCGATAACCTCTTGACCTAAGTGGTTAGGACGAACCGTGTCGGTATACATACCTGGGCGGCGTTTTACGGGCTCTAACCCGTTTAAGACTTCAATTGCTTCGGCGTTATAATTTTGCTGACTCATAGTTTTTATATCTTTTATGCGCTTAGCTATGTTTTACGTGATTTTAAGAAAATCTACAATACTTGCAAAGGTTTGTTCGAAGCCGATAAAACTATGATCGCCTCCAAATTCAACGTGTTGCTTACACTGAGAATAATAGTTAACCGCCTGCTGAAAAGGCAGTACTTCATCGCCCGTTTGCTGTAGCAAATAAAGCAATGAAGGAGTGTCTAATTGCGGCAAATATAAACTGCGCAATGCATCCATGTGACGAGTACCAAGTTCGTAATGACTATCTTGATACGGGTTATAATTTGGCCCTAAATAGTTATCGAGTAACTCAAATGGGCGAACCGCAGGGTTAATCACCACCGCAGGTATCGAATAACGTTGCGACAAATAGGTCGCATAAAAACCGCCTAATGAACTACCTAGTAATACAGTATCATCATTTAGCAATTGTTCTAATTGTATAATTGCATGTAATGGCTCATGGGTTAATCGCGGCACCTGATAATCAACATCGAATTGCGCCATATGTTCACCAAAGCGCACGGCTTTGTAAGATTGCTCAGAACTATTAAAGCCATGAATATAAATTACCCGTTTAGCCATAGTACATCCGTGCTTAACTGCAATTTTTGTTGTGCATCAACATTTAAGTTAATGACACGAAATGCGGGGCCTAAATCGTCTTGCTGCCATGCCATCGTGTGCTTGGTAAATTGTATCGAGCTGGCTGGTGTAGCAAACACGCTAAGATCTCGGTAGGTTTGCGTGTATTCATGATGCACATGACCATGAAACACACCAATACACTGCTCACTATTAACGCACATGTTTAAAAACTGTGGGCCATTTTCTAGCATATGTTTATCTAAATAAGCTTGAATTGGCAACGGATTATGATGACAAAACACCACGCTTGGAACTTGCCCTATTGCTTGGCTTAATTCATTCAAATGCGTGTGAGTTACCCAACCTGCTGGCGTCGGACCTTTTGAGTTTGCTAAAAGCAGTTGCCCACCTAAAAACGTAATGCGTTTACTGTTTAAAATTTGCGGGCTTGTAAGCTTTTCATATTCAGCGAGTTCATCATGATTGCCAGGCAACCAAAATACCGGGCAGCTGAGCGCTGAATCTGTAATTAATTTAGCAAAAAGTTGATAAGACTCGCTGCTGTGATCTTGTGTTAAGTCGCCACCAAACACCACACAATCAGCATCTAGCTCAGCAATGGCATGTAAACAGCGCGCAAAATACGCAGCCGTATTCACGTTAAAGTATTCACCCGTTGTATCTTTTGATAAGTGGCAATCAGTGATATGGGCAACTTTCAGTGCTTTTTTATCAAAATGATAGCGGTCACTAAACCAAGCCATTATTTACATCCCAATTTAAAACTGCTCGGCCATTTTCAACACAGGCAACCAACCAGTCATACAAAAAGGCATTAAGCTGATACTTTTCATCTTTTTGGTGCATACTCGGATTCGGGTACGCGTATGAGGGCTTGATACGTTGATGAAAATCATGATGAATGATTTCAGCCACTTTCGCATCATGATACATACGGACCGTTAGATATAGAGGCTGTAATGAGCTCAATTGCCCAGTTTCTTGATTAATAGAGATATCGGTGGTGTATTTAGCCGTATCGTCCACTTTTATCACAAAAGTGCTCTGACCTAACTGAACTTTTCGCTCCTGCCCTACCAAACGCTCACGTGGCAATAATTTTAGTGCACGCGCATAGTTGTGTTCACACAATGTTAAGTACTTGGGTAAACTTTGAATATAGCGCTGTTCGGCAGTGACGTAGGCCAAAATAATCCCCTATTTATTGTTCCAATCAGACAGTATACGTTGCTTATTAAGTGCTAACCACTGTAATGAGATCACAGTTGCAGCGTTATCAATTTCGCCTTGCTCTAAACGTAGCATGGCCTCTTGATATGACATTACATGGGTTTTGATATCTTCATCTTCATTATCTAGACCAAAAAGGCCACCTTGATACCCAGATAAGTCAGTGCGCGCCAAATATAAGTACAAACGCTCAGTCGTACCACCAGGGCTTGAAAGATACGACATCATAAATTCGAGCTCATTAAGTTCAATGCCCGCTTCTTCAAACGCTTCTCGCTTGGCAACTTCTTCGTAGTCAGTACTACCATCAGCCATGCCAGCGATACACTCAAGTAACCAAGGGGACTGCTTTGATGCCATTGCACCAATCCTGATTTGCTCAATAAGCAACACTTGATCAGTAACAGGGTCATAAGGAAGTACAGCTACAGCATGGCCACGCTCTAAAATTTCACGCTTAATCTCCACCGATTTACCACCAGCAAACAGCGCATGATGAAAGCGATACACATTAATTTTAAAAAAACCATCATAAACTCGCTCAATTGGCTTTAACTCTATGTCGTCATGGCTAAATTGTGAGATTGCTGATATTTTCATTCACTATTTCCTGTAAGTATTACGTAAAATTTATCGTCAATTATATTCTGTTACACTTGGACATGTAGATTTACGTAATTTTTTTTTGGTTATTCATTAAAAAAGAGTACCATGTTGGCAGTACGAAATTGTCTAAGGACTGAACAAAAAATGAAAAAAACATTACTCGCTGCGCTGATTGGTTTTTCTAGCGCATTGACTGCAACAGCAAGTAACGCTGAAGACCTACTTCAAGTTTACGAGATCGCAACCGCAAACGATCCTACCGTACTTAAAGCAAAAGCCCAAGCAGATGCGCAAGCCTATGAGAGCGATCGCGCGTTAAGTGCACTATTACCACAAATTGGCTTAAGCCTTGGCTATGAAAAAACCAAGTCGGACCTATACGATGGTAATGATGCTACAGGCTATGCTGGTTATGATTATGACCCTGACGTTTTCAGTCGTGGCCTTAGCTTAAGTCAAACATTGTTCGATTTAGGTGCATGGAACTCACTTGGTATTGCAGAAAAACAAGCATTACAAGCAACTGCACAGTATGACTTTGCACGCCAAGACCTAATCGTTCGTGTTGCTGAAGGTTATTTCAATGTTTTAAGCGCCATTGATAACCTTGAGTTCGTACAAGCAGAAAAACGTGCTATCGAACGTCAGTTACAACAAACTAAAGAGCGTTATGCGGTAGGTTTAACTGCGATCACTGACGTTCATGAAGCACAAGCTCAGTTCGATAACTCTGTAGCACAAGAAATTGTCGCTAAAAATAGTGTTGAAACAGCACGTGAGCAACTTCGTGAAATCACGGGTAAATACCACGCTAAGTTAGATGTATTAAATACAGAAACCTTTTCGACGGTTGCACCTAATAAACAATCAACTGACTTTATAAAAATTGCCGAAGACAACAACTTAAATCTGCAAGTATCGAAAGTAACGGTTGATATTGCAAAAGACCAAATCGATTTAGCAAAAGCAGGTCACTATCCTAAGCTAACTTTGAACGCGTCTTATGGTGACAGCCTGACAGATTTAAACAGTAATTCACATCAACCACGTGAAGACAGTGCAAAAGTGGGTGTTAACTTCAGCTTACCTATTTATTCAGGTGGAGCAACGACAGCAGCAACAGATCAAGCTCGCGCTTACTATGTTGCAGCAAGCGAAGACTTAGAAGCAAGCCTACGTGCAGTAACACGTTCAGTGATCACGTCATACAATCAAGTGGTCTCTGACATCGCAACTTACAAAGCACTTCAACAAGCTGTTGTTTCTGCAGAAAGTGCGCTTAAAGCAACTGAAGCAGGCTTTGAAGTTGGTACACGTACTATCGTTGACGTATTGATTAGCACACAAAACCTGTATAACGCAAAAAGTAACTTAGCGAATGTTCGTTACCGTTATGTTGTTTCTACACTACGCTTGAAGCAAGCTGCCGGTACCCTAACTAGCGAAGACCTTATTGCAATTAATCAGGGTTTAAAAGAAATCTAATCATTTCTTCTAATTGAGTCCTTAAATAAAAGCCAGCCTAGCGCTGGCTTTTTGTATTTTTAAAGACATACAGTTAAACTAGCTTTTTTATTTTTAGAGATTTTTTTGTGGTTAGTTCATCTCCGTTTAAAGCGTCTTTTTTAGGCCCACGTTACTGGTTAACTTGGATTGGCGTGTTCTTTTTATATCTTATCTCTTGGTTACCACACAAATTACAACTTGCACTAGGTAAACTACTTGGCCGTTTAGTGCATCGCTTTATGAAACGCCGTCGCCATATCGCTGAAGTCAACATTCGTTTGTGCTTTCCTGATATGCCAGAACATGAACAGCGCGAATTAGTTCGTAAAAATATGGAAAACACCGGTATTGCCATGATGGAAACTGGCATGGCTTGGTGGTGGCCCGAGTGGCGTGTAAAAAAAGTATATGGCTCCATTAAGGGCCTAGAATACTTTGAGCAAATCCAGCAATCAGGAAAAGGGGTATTGTTACTTGTACCGCATATTCTTCATTTAGAAATGGCAAGCCGTGTCATGGGTTTAAAACACCAAGGCATTGGTTTTTATCGCCCTCATAATAATCCTTTGATGGTATACTTTACGACTAATGGGCGCTTACGCTCAAACGAATACTTAATTGGCAAGCGAGATGTAAAGGGTTTACTAAAAGCACTTAAAAATAAAAAAGTGTGCTATTACCTTCCTGATCAAGATTATGGCCGTAATCGCTGTGAGTTTGCGCCTTTTTATGCAGTAAAAGAGACAGCAACAACAACAGGGACTTTGCTTTTCGCTAATAGCAAAAACTGCGAAACTGTCAGCCTAACCAGCCGACGTGATGAACAAGGTCGCTACCATTTAGAAGTACTGCCTATTTTGCACGATTTCCCAAGTGGCGATGATCTAAAAGATGTAACACGTGTCAATCAACGAATGGAACAAGCCATAGATAATGCCCCAGAGCAATACATGTGGTTACATCGACGTTTTAAAACGCGCCCTGATAAGAACGCACCTTCTTATTACAAGTAGAGTGACAATTTTTAATTAGTATGTTTTTATTAAGGTAATAAACAACAAGAGTATTAGAAATGTGGTTCTGGGTTAAGCATTTATCATTAGCTTTTATTTTAATTGCTGCTGCAATCTACTTTTTATTCGGTAGCGGTCCGGTATTTGATATGAAAGAAACAAAAAATGCCGCTGCTCAGGGGTTGTCTCGCTTTTATTCTGCGTTACGTAACCAAGTAAACAGCAAAGATAACGAACGTGATAAATACGTTCTCAAGTTACCAACACCTGAAACAAGTTTAGATGTTGCACTATTTGAGCGCGAAAAAGTGGTTGAACCATCGTCACCAAACTGGACCGGCGATATTCAACCGCGCCGCTTTGAAAATGGTAATACGTTAAAAGACGTGCTCTCTGATTATGCCCGTAATGAAGACATTGTACTTTATTGGTATTTAAGTAAAGACTATGTCGTTAAAGATCATTTTCGTGTTGATAGTAATTTTGTTTCAACACTGTATCAGGTTGGCCGTGCCATCAATGACGACTTCGAAAATGAGGTTTATACCTTCTTTTGTTTTAAGCAAAGAGCAGCGGTTATCACCGAGCTGCCCTCTGCTTATGTGCGCGAAAACTGCCGTCGCTTAAAAAGCTAGCTAATATCTAAAACACCTCTTGCCACGCCAGACTTACTAAGTCGATGTGCTGAGTTAACTCAGCACGTGGCGCACAACGACCTTGCTGATCTAGACTCATTACATGATAGCGTGAGCGATAGGTAATATATGCCTCGACTAATTCCTGCTGCATTTGCTCTGTGATACAACCTAAACGTGCAGCATCAGCTAAAATGCGCACGTTATCAGACCAAGTGGTTAGCTCTGGATGCTGCATCGCATTATTCAGCACCAGATATTGAGTGATAAACTCAATATCTGTGATACCACCTCTATCTTGTTTTAAATCAAATAGTTCATCATTCCCTTTCGCTAGGTGAGTGCGCATTTTTTCGCGCATCTCGATGACCTCTTTTTTCAGCTTTTCTGTATCACGTGCTTGGCACAACACATCTTTACGGATCGCAGTAAAGCGCTCGTGTAATGAAACTTGCCCATAAATCATGCGTGAACGGACTAAAGCTTGGTGTTCCCACGTCCATGCTTGAGTTTGCTGGTAGTGATAATAACTTTCTAAATTAATAGCCAGTAAGCCCGATGCCCCTTCGGGACGTAAACGGGTATCAAGTTCATACAAAATGCCAGACGCTGTTCGCGTGTTGAATAAGTGCATTAGTCGCTGCGCGAGCTTTAAATAAAACTGACGTGAATCAATTGATTTATCACCGTCGGTATAACTACTGCCATCGTGATTATGCACAAATACCAGATCAAGATCTGAATCGTAGCCAACTTCAAAGCCACCCGTTTTACCATATGCAATAACTGCAAAGCCCTTTTCTTGATCAGAAGTATTGGCTGGCCGACCAAAGCGCTCAACACAAGCATGCCAGGCAATATTGACAGCTTGCTCTACAATAGCCTCAGCAAGCGCAGTAAGGTGATCGCTAACCTTCATCACACTAAGCACACCGGTTGCATCGGCGGCAGCAATGCGTAACTGATGCGTTTGTTTAAACTGACGAAGTGCTTCCATTTGCAGCTCTAAATCGCCATGCTCTATACGCAAGAAATACTGCCTAATTTCATCTTTGTAAGCAGATAAAGGCGTCGGTTTATAGAGCACCTGAGGATCAATCAGCTCATCGAGTAAGATTGGGTAACGCGAAATATGTTCACCAATCCATTTACTATGACAGCAAAGTGCAACTAGTTGATTTAATGCGCCTGGATTTTCATATAACAGCTCAAGGTAAGCGGTTCGAGAAATAATTTTATTCAGCACTTGGCTTATCATGTTAAATGCTTCGCCACTTGCCTTGGCAACAGTAAGCTGTTTAAGCAACAGTGGCATTAATTTGTCGAGAATATCTCTGCCGCGCGTGCCTATTTTCGCCTTCGTTAAGCGCGCTTTAAAGTCTTCAAGCGCCGCTTGCCAGTCAAGGTTAGGCTCGCACATCAAACTAACATCTGTCATCTCCCACGCGCTAATATACTCACTTTCACAGGGATCTGCGCTCTCACTTTCAAAGCCAATGACTTGCTCAAACTCATTATGCACTTCAGCCATCACCTGCTCGATTGCAGCTAAGCAGTGGCTAAAATCAGCCTTATTAAGTAAATAACAAAGGCGCTGCTGATTAAGCTCATCATCAGGTAGTGTCTGAGTTTGTTTATCAGCAAAAATTTGCAAATACTGCTCTACACGGCGTAATTCTAGGTAGTTCTGTTTTAACAATTGCGCTTCCGTGGATGTCATAACTTGATTATTAACCAGCTCTTTTAAAGCCAACAGTAATGACTGCGTTTGCAAGTTTGCTTCTCGACCACCACGCACCATTTGCAGAGCTTGCACTACAAACTCCACTTCACGAATACCACCTGCACCGAGTTTTATGTTATTGGTTAAACGTTTACGACGTACTTCTTGAGCAATCATATGCTTCATTTTTCTAAGTGACTCAATCACTGAAAAATCAATATAACGCCTGTAAACGAACGGTCTTAACAGTTCGTAAAACTCACTCCAATAGCGATTCTCAGTACCAATTAAACGCCCTTTGAGCATGGCATAGCGTTCCCACTCTCGACCTTGTTCTTGATAATAATCTTCCATAGCATGGAAGCTCATCACCAATGGACCACTTTCGCCAAAAGGCCGCAAACGCATATCTACTCGAAAAACCTGGCCGTTCACTGTTGTCTGGTTAAGCGCCATAATTAACTTTTGCGCTACCTTGGTATAAAAAACTTGAGCTTCAACCGAACGACGACCACCTTGTGTGGCAACATCTCGAGGATAAGAAAAAATGAGATCGATATCCGATGAATAGTTAAGCTCTCTTCCTCCTAACTTTCCCATACCAAGAACCAACATAGGGATGGCATTTCCGTCAGCATCGACTGGGGTGCCGCTTACTTTAGCAACTTGCGCAAAAGCCCATTGATTTGCGCTGTCAATAAGCTGGTTTGCCAGCTCAGAGATATAAGCAATGCTGTCAGCAATTGGGTTTGCACAACACAAGTCTAGATACGCGACTTTCAACCAATATTTTTCACGATATAAACGCAATTTTGCCATTGCTGCTGAATCGTCAAGTTCACTTAGGTCACTGTTACTTAATGGCGACTCTACCACGCGGTTAGCACATTCTGTTTCATCAAGTAACCATGTTCTCAAAGCCGGCTGTGATTGTAAGCAGTGCCAAGCAAAATCACTTAATGATAATAACTTAGCGATATTTTCGTCGACATCTTGATCAGGGTATAAGCTAGTAAAGCGGATTTGGCCTAACTGTTGAACTGACGTTGGAAGCGGATACGAATTACTCATTAAATACTCTCTTTTAACTTGCCAATAACCGTACTAGAATGATTATCAAAGATTTATTTAGCAGGGATCTGCATGTCATATTTATCAATATCTAACACTAGTTTAGTCGCGATTGCTATTAGTTTTGCGGTTATTTGTATCACCATAGTACTGCTGCGTATCCTAACGCAAATAAAGGCAAAACAAGCCCTTAAAGAAGAGCTGGCGCAACATGATAATTTTGCTATGGGAATAAGCTTTGCCAGTGAGATCTTAGTTGTCATTGCTACCATTGCTTACATCTTTGATGAAATAAGTCTAAGCGCGGCTCAATCAAACCCTTTGAAAGTATTGATACTCATTTTTTTATTATTTTCTTTCATTAAGATTGGTCATTTAATACACCGAAAATGGATTTTATATCGCTTTAACGAAGAAGCGGCTATTTTAAAACAGAATGTCTGCGCAGCACTGGTTGATTCAGGTATGCTGATAGCTAACTGTATCATTTGTCTTGGTTTATACAATTGGTCGCATACACAAGGCTTTAGTAGTTTACTTATTGCTACCGTTAGCTTTTTTGTTATACAAGGCATGTTTGCTCTTGATACTAAGATCCGCGAGTACCGCTTTGCAAAAGCCAACCAAGGGGCATCGCTGCAAAGTAATTTCAATTTAGAAAACACATCTATCGGCATACGTTATGCCGGGAAATCGATCGGTCTAGCACTTTCTGGTTACGCTGGTCTTTCCAGTGCATCCTTTATTAGTGGTAAGATGGTAGAAAATTTATTCACTTTAGTATCACATTGTGGTGCTATGTGGGTGTTATTGTATGTTTTGAGCTACATTATTAAATATATTTCCTTACCCAATATTGATACATCTCTGGAAGTTGATCACCAAGATAATATTGGAATTGCGTGTATCGAATTTGCCGTTTTTGGTGCTATAGGCTATTTACTAATTAGTATGTTTTCAATTTGATCAGAAGTGTTTGAATCGTGGGGCTTTATGCCAAATAAAATTAATAATTTTTTATTAGTCGATATCGACAATGAGTTTAGTCGAGCATTCGCTGAGCATTATTTTGCTAAAGCTGAAAGCTCTACACTTGTTGTGGCTGGTGCTAATAGCCGACAAATGGTCAAGCTGATGTTCGATGAACTAATTAAAGATTATTGCTACTGCGATTTTAGCAATGAAATAAGCGTTTCTGAGCTAGCCAGCTATTTGCACGAGCATCACACAATACAGGGAGTACTCATTAATCTTACTGATTACCAACTGGCTGATGATGCACAAAAGTTTATTTATAATTCATTACACAAGATAAGGTACTTAGTTCAACAAGACGAGCAAGGTTTTAGCTTTATCCCCTGCCCTGATGCTGCTCATATTAATCACCTTTCTTGCCAATCTGAGATTGCCGAAACTACCGCTCACGTCTTAAGTGCAAAAGACGACCTTAAATAACAAATAAATAATTGCACCTAAACCGCTGTATACTTACCATATTGCTAAAATTATTGATAAGTGACAGCCATGCGAGTACCTCATATTTACCAACCTTCAGCGATTTCTTTAAACACTCCTGTAGCACTTGATGATGATGCAGCAGGTCATGTTGGCCGAGTGTTACGTATGCAAGTCGGAGATAAAGTATCTATTTTTAATGGCGAAGGCGGTGAATACCTCAGCGAAATCATCGAGGTTAGTAAAAAAACAGTCGTTGTTGAACCGCAAGAGTTTATCGATCACGACGTTGAATCACCACTTAAAATTCACTTGGGCCAAGGCATCTCTCGTGGCGATAAAATGGATTTCACCATTCAAAAATCGGTGGAATTAGGTATCACTGAAATCACCCCTATTTTTAGTCAACGCTGTGGTGTAAAACTAAGTGGCGACAGACTGCAGAAAAAACACCAACAATGGCAAAAAATTGCAATTGCTGCAGCTGAGCAATCTGGCCGTAACTTCGTGCCTGTTGTGCATCCACCTGTCGATATAAAAGAGTGGTTAGAACAAGCTAGCGACGCAATTAAACTTACCCTACACCCTCGCGCTGAGCATAGTATTAAAACCATTCAAGTGCCCAGCGAAGGTGTGCGCTTTTTAGTTGGCCCTGAAGGCGGTTTTACTGATGAAGAAATTAACATTGCAAAGCAACAAGCCTTCGTTGATATTCGCTTAGGCCCACGCGTACTTCGAACAGAAACAGCCGCACTGACTGTTTTAAGCGCATTGCAATTACAGTTTGGCGACTTAGCCAATTGAAAATGGTAAAAATACCCATATATCAAAGTTACTAAATACAGTATGGCACTTCGATTCTAAGGCAAAAATATGGCAATTAAGTTAGGCATAATCTCTGATCCAATTAGTGGCTTTAACATAAAAAAAGACACTGGCTTCGCAATGATGATGGAAGCACAAAAACGTGGCTACGAACTTTATTACATGGAAATGGACGACCTGTCACTGCGTCAAGGTCAAGGCTATGCAACAGCTGCCAAAGCCCGTGTATTTGACGATGTAAATCATTGGTACGAATTAGAAGAAAAAGCCACCGTTGCCCTTGCTGATTTAGACGTGATCTTAATGCGTAAAGATCCACCTTTTGATACTGAATATATTTACGCAACCTATATTTTAGAGCGCGCAGAACAAGCTGGCACATTAGTTATTAACAAACCGCAAAGTTTGCGTGATGCAAACGAAAAACTGTTCACCGCTTGGTTCAGTGAACATACACCAGATACATTAGTAACGCGAAGCCAAGCAGATATTCGCGCATTTTTAGCTGAGCATAAAGACATCATACTAAAACCACTTGATGGTATGGGCGGTGCCTCTATCTTTCGTGTTAAAGAAGATGATGCCAATATTGGTGTAATTTGCGAAACATTAACCGAGCATGGTAGCCGCTTTGCAATGGCACAAAACTATATTCCTGAAATCAAACAAGGCGATAAACGTGTCCTTGTCGTTGATGGTGAAGTCATGCCTTACTGCCTAGCACGAATTCCACAAAATGGCGAAACGCGCGGTAATCTAGCAGCAGGTGGCCGTGGTGAAGCTCGCCCTATTAGCGAATCAGATCGCAAAATCGCCGAAGCAGTCGCACCAACGTTAAAAGAAAAAGGCCTTATTTTTGTGGGCTTAGACATCATTGGTGACCGCTTAACTGAAATCAACGTCACTGCGCCGACTTGTGTAAAAGAAATTGAAGCCGCGTACGACATTTCTATCACTGGTAAGTTATTTGATGCCATTGAGAGCAAACTGAGCCATACTTAATCTAAACAACAAAAGGGGCGACCTATGCAGTCATTAGAGAATCATTTCTTAATCGCGATGCCAAGCATGCAAGACCCTTTTTTTAAACGTGCTGTCACTTATATTTGTGAGCACAATCAAGAGGGTGCTATGGGGCTGGTTATTAATCAGCCTATTAATATTACTGTGGGTGAATTACTCGATAAAATCGAGATTGATAACGACAAAAATAAGCAAGCCGCAGGCCTTGCTGTTTATGCTGGCGGCCCCGTAAAAACAGACCGCGGCTTTGTGTTACATTCTCCTAAGCATGGCTATTCATCAAGCCAAAAGCTTAGCAGTGATATTATGATCACCACTTCAAAAGATGTGCTGGCAAGCTTAACCACTAATGAAGCACCTGAACAATTTATTATTACTTTAGGTTATGCAGGTTGGGAGCAGGGTCAACTTGAGCAAGAGCTGCTAGAAAATTCATGGCTTATCATAAAAGCAGATCCAGATATCATCTTCAACACCCCTGTTGAAAAGCGCTGGGAAAAAGCGGTATCCATGTTGGGGTTTGATGTAAGTCAGCTAAGCTCTGAAGCCGGCCATGCCTAACATAAATGAATTATTGAAACTATGACAAAAAGAACATTTAAGCCCGTAGGTGAGCGCACCGTTATGGGCTTTGATTTTGGCACCAAAAGTATTGGTATCGCCATAGGCCAAGAGCTAACCGGTACAGCCTCAAGCCTTCAAGCAGTGAAAGCCAAAGACGGTATTCCTGATTGGCAGCAAATAAAAAAGCAAGTAGATGACTGGCAACCAGATCTAATGGTAGTTGGTTTACCGCTTAATATGGATGGCAGCAATCAAGAAGTCACTTTTAAAGCCAAGAAGTTTGCAAACCGTTTGCATAATCACTTTGCTATCCCGGTTGAAACTCAAGACGAACGACTAACAACCGCAGATGCCAAAGCGCGTTTATTCGAACAAGGTGGTTACCGTAACCTTGGTAAAGGTAACGTCGATAATATGTCTGCGGTGATCATCTTAGAAAGTTTTTTTGAGCAATCTTATGGCGACTAACGCGCTTTGTTAATCACGGTATAGTCGTTTAAATCTGGAATAAAGCCTGCCTCTCGGTAGGCTTTTTCAATAGCGCTGCTATTACGAAGCTGCTGTAAGCCTTTTTGAATTGCTGCAAAGGCGGCTTTTCCGTCTGGATGCTTTTTCGAAATAATAAAGTGACGGCTATCATTTAATTGCAATACCACGTTAGGTACTGCAACCAGTTCAATATTTTCCAAACTGTAACGATTATTGAGACTTGGCATTAAAGGCATCATCATAAAATCAACCCACTGCATCGATACCGTGCGGACTTGCCCAAGCCACTCATCTTCTCTGAGCAGCTCTTTGAGCGGTAGAGCCGATAACGTTTGCCAGTCAGTTTGCCAACGAGGTGTTGAAACCGCAGTTAATTGCTTAAAGTCAGCAAACTGCTTTAATTGCAGTGCTTTTTTATTGTTTGGGGACGTGAATATACCAGCAAAATATTCACCATTACGGATCACGGGATCTGAAATATACACAGACTCAGCAAGCTGCTTTGCATCTACTGACCACACACTATCAAAGCTAAGTAATAACTGGCCATCTTCTAAAAGCTTGGTGTTACGGTAATTAGCATTACCTTTGTGATAGCGAAATGATTTATTGAAACCACCTAAGCTCAACGCTTGTTGAGCAATGATCATATCAACTACATCACGGCGGATGTAAGCTCCACTAAAGTCTTTTACTTCAATAGGTTTAAGACCATTTAAGAAGCGACTGTAATCGTCATAAACATCATCGCGGATAAAAATAACAACATCTTCAACAACATTACTAGACGCCTCAAAGGCAGTTACCAGCAGTATAAAGGCAGCTATAATTATCCGCGAAAACATTATATATCGCTCTTCTCGTCAAGGCCGTCGATGGTAACACCTTGTAAGAAACCAGCACCTTTTTGCTCATTATTTTGCAATTTGATCATCAAGCGCAAGTCGTTTGGTGAGTCGGCATGATGGAGCGCATCAGCGTAATTAATTCGACGCTGTTTATAAAGCTCAAATAACGCTTGGTCAAAGGTTTGCATGCCCATTTCTTTCGATTTCGCCATGGTTTCTTTGATAGAGCCAATATCACCACGTTTGATAAGCTCAGCCACCATCGGTGAGTTAAGCAGAATTTCGATAGCTGCAACACGGCCCTCACCATCGGCTGTAGGTATCAACTGCTGGGCAACAATGGCACGTAAGTTTAGTGCTAAGTCGTACTTTAATTTATCGTGCTTCTCTTTTGGTACTAAGTGCATGATACGGTCAATGGCTTGGTTGGCGTTGTTGGCGTGCAGTGTTGCTACACACAAATGACCGGTTTCGGCAAAGCTTAGGGCATATTCCATGGTTTCTTGGGAGCGTATCTCACCAATCAAGATAACATCGGGTGCTTGACGCAGTGAACTTTTCAGAGCGGATTCAAAGCTTTCTGTATCTAAACCAACTTCACGTTGGGTGATGATACTTTTACGATGTTCATGAACAAATTCAATCGGGTCTTCAATCGTTAAAATATGACCTCGCTGATTGCGGTTACGATAACCCAGAAGCGCTGCTAATGACGTTGATTTACCGGTACCTGTACCACCCACAAACAATACTAAACCACGCTTTGCCATGATCACATCGGTCAGTGTTGACGGCAGACCAAGCTCATTAACGTCCGGTATTTTCGTCACGATACGACGAATAACCATACCGGCACGATCTCGCTGCCAAAAAGCAGAAACACGGAAACGCCCTTCATCTGTCGCTATAGCAAAATTACACTCTTTAGTGTCATGAAATTCTTGGCGCTGCTTATCGCTCATCGCAGACTCAACTAAAGCCAGAGAGCTTTCATCAGAGAGCTTCTCATCAGTAAGATGCACAAGCTCACCATTGATTTTTGCACTCACTGGTAATTGGCTCGAAACAAATAAGTCAGACGCTTTTTTATCGATCATAACTTGTAAAAAGTGATTTAAAGGTAAAGACATCTTAAGTAACTCCGTTAGCCACCAAATTGAGTTTTATCTTGCGCTTTCGCACGTGCATCATTGGTTGTAATGATACCGAAGTTAACTAAGCTTGCTAAACATTGATCCATCGTTTGCATACCATGCGAAGCACCTGTCTGAATCGATGAGTACATTTGCGCAATCTTGTCTTCACGGATCAAGTTACGAATTGCAGGAATACCGATCATAATTTCATGAGCAGCAACTCGACCACCACCGACTTTTTTAAGTAATGTTTGCGAGATTACGGCACGTAATGATTCAGATAGCATTGATCGCACCATGTCTTTTTCTTCACCTGGGAATACGTCGATGATACGGTCGATAGTTTTTGGTGCAGAGGTAGTATGCAAAGTACCAAACACTAAGTGACCGGTTTCTGCTGCAGTCATCGCGAGGCGAATTGTTTCAAGGTCACGCAGCTCACCCACTAAGATAACATCAGGGTCTTCACGCAACGCACTTCTAAGCGCATTCGAAAAGCTATGCGTATCACGATGAACTTCACGCTGGTTAATCAAGCTCAATTTATTCTCATGTACGAATTCGATTGGATCTTCAATCGTCAAAATATGATGGTGCTTGTTCTGATTGATGTAATCGACCATTGCTGCCAGTGTCGTTGATTTACCGGAGCCGGTAGGCCCTGTCACCAACACGAGACCACGAGGGTTATCTGCAATGGTTTTAAAAATATCCGGCGCACCTAAATCATCTAGAGTCAGTACATCACTAGGGATAGTACGAAACACCGCAGCCGGGCCACGGTTTGAGTTGAATGCATTAACACGAAAACGCGCAAGATTAGGTACTTCGAAAGAAAAATCCACTTCGAGATTTTGTTCGTAGTCCTTACGCTGATTATCGTTCATAATATCGTATACCAGACTATTTACATCTTTTTGTTCTAATGCTGGAATATTAATACGACGTACATCGCCATCAACGCGTATCATAGGTGATACGCCTGATGATAAGTGTAAATCCGAGGCTTTGTGTTGCACACTAAAGGCCAATAATTCGGTAATATCCATTTATGACTCCACAACCAACTGATAATTATATGGTTACAATAGCAGAACGACTTACATCCGCCTATGCCAGAATTGCGCAAGCTGCAAAAAATAATCAACGTAATGAGCAATCAATAAACCTATTGGCTGTCTCAAAAACCAAACCAACCGACGATATCATTGCTGCTTATGAACAAGGCCAACGATTGTTTGGCGAATCTTACGTACAAGAAGCAGTAACAAAAGTGGCTGCCCTTGCTGAATACAAAGATATTGTTTGGCATTTTATTGGCCCTATTCAATCGAATAAAAGTGCACTTGTTGCCAGCCATTTCGACTGGGTGCAAAGTGTTGACCGTATAAAAATAGCCAAACGTCTGAACGAACAACGTCCCTCGGATAAATCACCGCTGAATGTATTAATTCAAGTAAATATTAGTTTAGAAGAGGCTAAGTCAGGCTGCCACCCCGACGAGGTAATGACATTGGCAGAATTTATCAGTCAATGTGATAATTTATGTCTCAGAGGTGTGATGGCTATTCCCGCCAAAACGGACGATACGGCGCAACAATTACAATATTTTGAGCAATTAAGCGCTTGCTTTGATAAACTAAAGGCCCAATATCCCCAAGTAGACACCTTGTCGATGGGTATGAGTAATGATGTTGAAGCGGCAATTGCAGCGGGTTCAACCATGGTACGCATTGGCACGGATATATTTGGCCAACGAAATTAAAAGGTGATAACAGACATATGTCAGACAAAAAAATCGCATTTATAGGCACGGGTAACATGAGCTACGCCATTATCGGTGGCATGGTAAAGAACGGTTTTGCAGCTAAAAATATTATTGCAACCAATCGCAACCAAGAAAAATTAGCTAAGGTTGCTGCTGATTTCGGGGTGCAAACTACCGCGGATAACAACGCGGCACTTCGCGATGCAGATGTAATTGTCTTGTCTGTTAAACCACAAATGATGGGTGATCTTTGCCAATCATTCCAAGATTCTGGTGTTGATTTTAGCGACAAGCTATTTATTTCAGTGGCAGCAGGTCTTACCGTAAAACGTTTACGTGAAATGCTAGGTCAAGATGTGAAAATGGTGCGTTGTATGCCAAATACACCATCATTGCTTGGTCGTGGCGTATCTGGATTATTCGGCGCAGATGAAACCGCTGAAGAACATGAGTTTGTTCAACAGGTATTCGAGTGTACAGGTATTGTTAAATGGGTAGAACACGAGTCTCAAATTAACGATATTATCGCTGTGACAGGCTCATCACCTGCTTACTTTTTCTTATTTATGGAAGCCATTGAAGAAAAAGCAAAAGCCCTTGGTTTTAATGATGAAGATGCACGCCGCTTAGTACAGCAAACGGCGCTTGGCGCAGCTGAAATGGCACTTTCACAACCAGATATCAGCATAACTCAGTTACGAGCAAATGTTACATCGAAAGGCGGTACAACTCATGAAGCGGTAGAGCACCTTAAATCACAAGGTTTAGTCGCTACAGTTGCTGATGCAATGGACGCCTGTATCGCTCGCGCTCAGGCAATGGAAAAAGAACTTTAAGCTTACTTTTTGAAGGTAAAACTATGCAAGCCATGCAATTTTTAGTTGGGATTGTTTTCGATCTCTTTTTAATGGTGGTCCTTTTACGCTTTTGGTTACAAACGGCAAAAGCGGACTTTTATAATCCAATTAGCCAATTTGTAGTAAAAGCAACATCATTTGCAGTAAATCCTCTTCGTAAAATTATTCCGGGATTGGGTGGCTTTGATATGGCATCGTTAGTCCTTGCATATCTTGTAGCCGTAGCCAAAATTAGTGTGATTTTACTGATGTTTTACGGTACCTGGTCTCCAGCACCAGTATTTGTTTCTGCATTAATGACTGTAATAAAAGAAGGCTTAAATCTGTTATTTTGGGTCTTAATAATTCGTGCATTATTGAGCTGGGTAAGCCAAGGTTACAATCCTATTGAGGCCGTTTTTCATCAGCTGACTGAACCTATGCTTCGCCCTATTCGTAAAATCATTCCACCACTTGGCGGTCTTGATTTATCGATTTTAGTACTGATCATTGGTCTACAGTTTTTACAAATCTTATTGATGGATTTTATAGGCTAAGTAATAACAACTACATCAAGAGGCCGAAAAGGCCTCTTTTGTTAAGTGAGATATAGCATGAAGCAAGTTATTTATTTTTCTTTGATTTTATTAAGTTTATTTACAACTCTTGCCCAGGCCGATGAACAAGCAGGCGCTCAGTATAAGGTACTTGGCCCTTGGGAAGTTCACTACATTGCATTTCCATCGACCTTTATTCAGCCTAGCATCGCCAAAAACTACGATTTAGACCGCAGCCCTAACAAAGGGATAATCAATATTTCGGTATTAAAAAACAGCGATAAAACAGCGCAGACGGCAACTTTAACAGGCACAGCGCGCAACTTGCTTGGCAATAAAAAGCAGCTTGAATTTAAAGAGGTTGTTGAAGGCGATGCAATTTATTACCTCGCGCAAATCGATTACAGCAACGAAGAAATTTACCGTTTTGATATCGAAATTAATCAAAATGGCAAAGTACAAACGCTGAAGTTTCAGCAAAAATTTTACGTAGATTAATAGACCCTATGAACAACACCTTGGTTTTAGCCACGGGTAATCCTGGCAAAGTAAAAGAGCTGGCAAGTATGCTCAGCCCACTTAATATTAACGTGGTTCCACAAAGTGATTTTCAAGTACCTGACGTACCAGAGACAGGCACCACATTTGTTGAAAACGCCATTATTAAAGCGCGTCATGCGGCAAAGATCACGGGCATGCCTGCGATTGCCGATGACTCAGGTCTGGAAGTAGACGGCCTAAATGGTGCGCCGGGTGTGTACTCTGCACGCTTTGCTGGAGCGGGTGCGAGTGATCAAGATAATATCGACAAGCTATTAAAAGAGCTTGCTGATAACCCTGTTCGTAGTGCGCGTTTTTGGTGTGTTTTAGTATTAATGCGCCACGCCGACGACCCGACACCACTTATTTGTAGTGCCAGTTGGGAAGGCGAAATCACCCATAGCCAAGATGGTCAGGGTGGGTTTGGTTATGATCCTGTTTTTTACGTACCGTCTGAGCAATGCACGAGCGCCCAGTTAACTAAAGAGCAAAAAAATGCCCTTAGCCATCGCGGCCAAGCTTTAAAACAACTACTTGCGCAATTGCAGCAAAAAGGCGGCCTGTGAGTTTACCGCCTTTAAGTTTATATGTGCACGTGCCTTGGTGCGTGCAAAAGTGCCCATACTGTGACTTTAATAGCCATGGCCAAAAAGGCACAATCCCCGAAAAAGAATACGCTCAGCATCTTATTGATGATCTCAAGGCCGATTTGCACCTAGTACAAGGGCGTAAAATCCACAGTATCTTTATTGGTGGCGGTACTCCAAGCTTATTAACTGGTGACGCATATACTCGCCTGCTTGGTGAAGTCGACAGATTAATTGGCCTAAGCGATGACTGTGAAATTACCCTAGAGGCTAACCCTGGTACTGTCGAAACCGGTCGCTTTAAAGAGTATGTTGCTGCTGGCATTAATCGTATTTCGATTGGTGTGCAAAGCATGCAAAACGACAAGCTAAAAGCCCTTGGCCGCATCCATGGTGCAGATGAAGCAAGCTATGCGGCTAAACAGGCGCACCAAGCGGGGCTAAACAGCTTTAACCTCGATTTAATGCATGGCTTACCCGGACAATCTGTTGAAGATGCCTTGGGCGACCTTGAAAAAATCATCGCCCTTAATCCTCCCCATATTTCTTGGTATCAGCTAACAATTGAGCCAAACACTCAGTTCGCGTCAAAGCCACCGACCTTGCCTCATGATGACATCCTTTGGGATATTCAAGAGCAAGGACAAGCCTTACTAGCTGCAGCAGGTTATGAGCAATATGAGATCTCAGGTTACGCAAAGCCAGGTTACCAATGCCGTCATAACCTGAATTATTGGCGATTTGGCGATTATCTCGGTATCGGCTGTGGCGCTCATGGTAAAATTACTGATGAAAATAAAGTCATCACCCGTACGGTAAAAGTTAAACACCCGCGCGGTTATATGGATCTAGCTAAACCGTATTTATATGAGCAATGGCAAGTAACCAAAGACGACTTAGCCTTTGAATTCTTTATGAATCGTTTTCGCTTAGTCGAACCGTGTCCGAAAGCTGATTTACCTTTGCTTACAAGTTTGTCACTGCAAAGTCAGGAACAAGCCTTGACTGAAGCGATTGCAAAAGGCCTACTAATTGATGATAAAGATAACTGGCAGGTAAGCCCTAAAGGCCAACGTTTTTTGAATGACCTGCTAGAATTATTCGTTTAAGAATTATAATTAAATTTCTAACAACTACAAAGGAACGATAATGCGTAAACTGACCTTCATCGCTGCGGCGGTAAGTGTTGCATTACTTGGCGGCTGCCAACAAATGCAAGAGCAACCAACGCCTGCACCAAGTGTACAAAGCCAACCTGTACAAAGTGAAATCGATAAAGCTAATGCCTTCTTCGAAGATACTTTTAACCGTGACGTAATGAAAAGCCCTATTTATCAAACATACATGGGCATCAAAAAAGATTACGACAAATGGGACGATGGCAGTGAAGAGCGCGTTTTAGAAGACTTTGAACAAACTAAAGCTGACCTAGTTGCGCTTAACGCAATTAACCGCGACCTATTAGATGACGCAACAAAAGTAAGTTACGACCTTAAAAAGCAAGATCTTGAAAACGAAATTGCTGATTTCAAATGGCGTCATTACAACTACCCGGTGAACCAAATGTTTGGTGTTCACTCAATGATCCCTGCGTTTTTAATCAACCAACATCAAATTGCCGATGTCTCTGATGCAAAAGCGTATATCTCACGTTTAAATGGTGTTACAACGGTTATTGATCAACTAATCAAAGACCTTGAAGTACGTGCAGATAAAGGCATTATCGCGCCTAAGTTTGTTTTCCCACACGTGATTGATTCAAGCCAAAATATCTTACGCGGCGCACCATTCCACGACGGTGAAGACTCAACATTACTTGCTGACTTTAAACGTAAAGTTAACGCATTAGAGATTGCCGATAGCGAAAAATCAGTACTTATCAGCGATGCTGAAAAAGCCTTAAAAGCAGCAGTAAAACCTTCTTATACTAAGTTAATTAATTTCTTAGCTCAGCTAGAAAAACGCGCTGATGACCGTGATGGTGCTTGGAAATTCCCTGACGGCGAAGCGTTCTACAATAACGCCTTAGCACGTACAACAACCACTGATTTAACTGCGAAAGAAATTCACACAATCGGTTTAGCTGAAGTCGCGCGTATTCACGACGAAATGCGTGCAATCAAAGACAAAGTAGGCTTTGAAGGTGACCTTAAAGCATTCATGCAATTCATGAAAACTGATAAGCAGTTCTACTACCCTAACACGGCAGAAGGTAAACAACGTTACCTTGATGAAGCAACGGCGCTTATCGATAACATGAAATCTCGTTTAGACGAGCTATTCATTGTTAAGCCAAAAGCTGACCTTAAAGTTAAAGCTGTAGAAGCATTCCGTGAAAAAGCAGCAGGTAAAGCGTTCTACCAACAACCTGCGCCAGATGGTTCACGCCCGGGTATTTATTACGCAAACCTTTACGACATGGAAGCAATGCCAACATACCAAATGGAAGCACTTGCATACCACGAAGGTATTCCAGGCCACCACATGCAAATTGCTATCGCGCAAGAGCTTGAAGGTGTACCTAAGTTCCGTAAGTTTGGCGGCTACACAGCGTATGTTGAAGGTTGGGGTTTATACTCTGAACTAGTACCAAAAGAAATGGGCTTATATGAAGACCCATATTCAGATTTTGGTCGTCTTGCTATGGAACTATGGCGTGCATGTCGACTAGTAGTAGATACAGGTATCCATGCTATGAAGTGGACACGTCAAGAAGGTATCGACTACTACGTAAATAACACACCAAATGCAACCTCTGATGGCGTTAAAATGGTTGAGCGTCACATTGTAATGCCTTCACAAGCAACGGCATACAAAGTGGGCATGCTGAAAATTTTAGAGCTTCGTGAAGGGGCTAAAGAAAAACTTGGCGATAAATTCGATATTCGTGAATTCCACGATGTAGTACTTAAAAATGGTGCAGTACCATTAAATGTACTAGAGAAGTTTGTTGACCAATGGGTTGCTAAGAAACAAGCAGCTTAAGCAATAAAAACTTGAAAAAGGCCGCTCAGCGGCCTTTTTTATTTATTTAAACAAGTAGTTGAGCTATAAATGTATAAATAATAAAAAACGGGTAATTCCATGCAAAGCGCGATAGAGCAACTGAACAGCCGACTTCAACATCATCAGTTAAAAGAACTTATTGCCGATTATCAAAGCTTGTCGGGGGTTTTACAAGCGGCACAGTTACAGCACATCTATCAATTAGCTTGCAGTAGTGAAGTTAAATACCTTTTTTTACAAAATGTTGCAGCGCATTTACTTGAAGCAAGCCCACTGCCAAGCGAAGCTGTTGCCTTGATTGATGATATTGATAAGCTGAGCTTTTTCACGCCTGGCCTTAAGTTTCAAAATGCTTTTTGTGTTACAGACAACCAAGGTAACACCCTACTACATCATTTATTTACGCTGTGTCAGGCAGATAAACTCCCCTTTAACTATTTGCGTTCGTTAATGTTATTTGAAAGCAACGAAAGCTTAGGCGTTGCTTTAAAAACATTGAATAAACAGCAGCTCACTCCTATTGGTTGCTTTATAGCGCAAAACAGTACGACTCAAATGCTAGCAAAGCATGAGTTCTCCGCATTATTAGCCATGATGGAAGTCGACCAAAGCCCTAGCGCAGTCAGTGCCTTAATAAACACCCTAAAGCAATTTTATGGTGCCAATCAACCAACGAGTGCCGACAGTAAAGTTTTACTGTGTGCGGCCTATTTGCAAGTGCCAACGGCGCAGTTATTAAACGCCCTTAATCAATAATTTCATGAATAAGGATGTTGTTAAAGCGTTTTTATCGCTCAGCAGTTTTACCGCCCTTAACCATGGTAGCCGTATTGTTCTTACCTTGTGCCTTGCAAGGTTATTAAGTAATGATGAGTTTGGCACTTTCGCCGCGTTACTCGCACTTTGTGAAATTCTTTTGTTACCAGCGAGCATGGGCTTTGCATCGTCGTTAATGCGTATTAGCTATCCGCTCTACAAAGCTCAACAACATGATTTACTGCGTGGCTTAAAGCATGTTTATTTAGCTGCATCTTGTTTATTCGGGGTGATTTTTGTTGCAGCTGTGGTGATCAGCTTTCAGGCCATTTCGCCGCATCAAAGTGCCAAAGAACATGTAATTTATTTACTGTTACTGGTGCCGATTGGCGCCATTATGCAAAGCCAATCTGCTTTTTTAGTGGCTTTAAACAAACCCAAAATAGGCCTGATAACGCAGCAATGTATCTTTGAATTATTAACCGCGGGCTTTTGTTTCTTAGTTTATTTGATACGTGGCGACTTATCTTTAGTCGAGATTTGTATCTTGTTGTTTTGTAGCATGTTGTGTGTAGTCAGTTATCAATATTGGTTAATCAAGAAAATGATCGTCGCAAGTACTGCCCGCTACCAAACCAAGCAATGGTGTAAAGACTCATTGATCATGCTCGCCAGTGGTGCAGGTACTGTATTAGTCGCAAAACTCGATGTATTACTGGTGCATCACTGGTTTGGTGCACAAGGCGTAAGTATCTTCTTTCCTGCGGTGGTGATTGCCGGCTTACTGACTATTTTAGGCAATGCCGCCAACCAATATTTAAAACCCATTTTAATGGCCGATGAGACAACCGTTCAGCAACTTAGTGAGTTAATGAAAGTACTGTGGCGCTTTAACTTTGCCTCTATCTTGCTACTTGCCCTGCTCGCAAAACCGCTACTTAATTTATATGGTGAAAGCCAATTAGAAGAAGGGTTTTGGATTTTAATGCTGCTGTTACTCGGGCAGTTGTTACTACCAGCGAGAATTTTAGCCAGTAGTATGATCAAGTTAAAAGGGAACCCGCTGATCAACTTGTATGTATTACTGGGTGCAACCAGCATCACGGTTTTGATGGCGATGCTGTTAAAAGATCAGTTTGGCTTATTGGGGGTGGCTGTGGCGTTTAGTGGTGGTTTTATGCTTGGTGCGCTTTGCCGCATGGTGATTGTATGTACACGCATGCGGCTGCCTTTATCTGTGGTATTGGGTTTAGTCAGATAAATAATATTCTACACTGGTAACAACACGCACTTTTTTCAGCTGAGGCGTGTTTGAATCTCTATCAGAAATTGAAAACTGGCCTTGGTGGGCGGTTTTAATTTTACCCAACTTAGACTGAGAATCTTTGGCAAATTTCATTGCCACTTCACGGGCTTTTTCGGTTGCCTCTTGAATCATATTAGGCTTGATTTCATTTAAGCCATTAAATAAATATTGAATACGCGTTTCGTAATTGTCTTGTACTATCGCAATGCCTTGCTTAGCTAATTGGCTTACTTCGCCTAGCGCATGCTGTACTTTTTCAATATCATTTGAATAAACAATAACATTATTACGGGCAATATAACGAAACTGCTGATTTTCGCCGCCATATTCACGAGCTTGTTTATCAATAATTGATTGGCTGCCGAGGCTTATTTCTTCATCGCTAAAACCATGTAGCTTTAAAAAAGCCACAACCGCATCGCTTTTCTCTTCAACCCGACCAACTAGTTTTTCGAGGTTGTTATCGGCATCAGAAAACTGCAATGGCCAAATAACGGTGTCGGCTGGCACTTCCATTTCCGCTAAACCTTTAACGTGGACGGTGCGCTCCATGCCTTTTACATCAAGGGCTGCACTTTTCAATATAAAACCTAATCCAAGCAAACCAACCGCCAATGCGCACGCTGCAATAACGATATTAAATGGTTGCGTCTTATTCATGCTTTTCTCCTTGATGTAGGTCACTGTTTTTGACTCGAAAAGTAGTTATAAACAGGTTATCTTATGAGTATAACTATTAATACTTTAGAAGCGTGTCGGTTCTAGTTTGGGTGTATTAAACTTAACAGACCCTGAAGTTTTAACAAACAGCGCAAGCAAAGGAAACAGCATGAGCGTTAAACGTATTAGCCAATTTTTTAACCCTAAATCGGTCGCTGTAATTGGCGCCTCTAACTCTCCAAATCGTGCTGGCTTTGTGGTGATGCGCAATCTGCTGCAAGGGGGTTTTAAAGGCCCTATCATGCCTGTTAGTTTAAATCACAGTGCTGTACATGGTGTATTAGCTTATCCAAGTATAGCAGTGTTACCAAAAGTACCCGACCTTGCGGTTATTTGTACTAACAAGAATACCTTAATTAACATCATTAATGAGCTAGGTGAGCTTGGCTGCAAACATGCAGTGGTAATTGCTGCGGGATTAAACGTAGAACAAAAACAAGCACTGAAAGAAGCTGCCCTTGCAGCTAATGTATCTTTGCTTGGGCCAAATTGCTTGGGCTTACTCATTCCTCATATTGGCTTAAATGCCAGTTTTTCACATACAGTTGCAAGCCCTGGAAAGCTCGCCTTTGTATCGCAATCAGCTGCTGTTTGCTCAACCATTCTTGATTGGGCGAAAAACAAAGAGATTGGTTTTTCATATTTTGTGTCTGTGGGTGATTGCCTAGATATCGACTTTGATGAGTTACTCGACTTTTTAGGCCGAGATGCTAAAACCAAGGCCATCTTGTTGTATATCGATAATATTGAAGATATTCGCAGCTTTATTTCTGCAGCGCGAGCCGCTGCGTTTAGTAAACCCGTAATTGCTATTAAAACCGGTAAAACCAGTGCCGGAGCGCTTGCCGCAGAGATCCATACCGGTGGCAAACAAAGCTCAGATGCGGTCTATGATGCGCTATTTCAACGAGCAGGTATGTTAAGAGTAAACGACTTACGAGAGCTTTTTGCTGCGACACAAACGCTAGCAATGCACCCCAAATTACTAAAAGTCGAACAACTGACTATTTTAACCAATGGCGGCGGCCCAGGTGTCATGGCCGTTGATACGCTATTACAAAGCTCAGGGAAACTGGCAGAGCTCAGCGACGAGACCAGAGCTGCTCTTAATAAGGTTATCCCGCAATCGGAGATGACTTCAAATCCGGTGGATATTTTTGGCGACTCAGCGCCAAGACGCTATCAACAAGCGTTAGAAATCTTATTGCAAGCTAAAGAAGTTAAAAACCTGCTGATCATTCATACCCCTTCAGCGCTTGCACCGAGTGAAGATTATGCTGAGATCATTGTCGAAACCTTAGAGAAAATCCCGAAGATGGCTCGCCCTTATGTTATGACTAATTTTATGGGTGAAGATGCCGCGTATGCTGCGCGAAAAGTCTGTGCTAATAATGCCATTCCGACCTACCGTACACCTGAAGGTGCAGTTGGTGCCTTTATGCACTTAGTAAGTTATCGTCGTAACCAAAAGCATTTAACGCAAACGCCAGAATCAAACACCGATGATGCAAAAATAAATAAAGACGCAGCACGCAATGTCGTAAATGAGTTTTTAGCCGAAGAGCAAAGCTATTTATCAACCCATGAAGCAAGCCAAATACTCACTCATTATGGTATTGATTGTATTCAAACTGAGGTTGCTTACACACCAACAGAAGCCAAAGAGCAAGCCATAGAGCTAGGTTTTCCGGTAGCGTTGAAACTTATTAGCCCAAGTATTCCTTCAAAATCTGAAGTCGGTGGTGTGGTACTTAATTTAAATGATGCGCAAGAAGTTGAGCAAACAGCCTTTGCCATGCTGCTACGAATCAAAAACACCTACCCTGATGCCCATATTGAAGGCTTTTCATTACAAAAAATGGCGCCGCGAGCTGGTGCTAATGAACTGCGCATCGCTATTAAAACAGAGCCGAACTTTGGCCCGGTGATCTTACTGGGTGAAGCAGGCACCGGACTTGAGTTCGCTCAAGCCGCAGTGGCATTACCACCACTAAATATGAACTTGGCAAAATACCTGATTGCTGCGGCGCACGATAAAGGGGTTCTTAAAGACCGCGTACTACCAGAAAAAGTCGATAAATACCGTTTATGCGCCCTACTTACTCGTATCTCACAGCTTGTTATCGACCAACCTGATATTACCAGTGTTGAGCTAAATCCTATTTTAGCCAGCAACGGGCAGTTTTTGGTACTTGATGCGACCATTGGCCTTAGCCGTTATAAAGCAAAAGCGAACCGTAAACGTTTGTGCATTCGCCCCTACCCGATTGAATTAGTTAAAGAAGTAACCCTTAAAAACAATACCCAAGCACAGCTAAGGCCCATTAAACCGGAAGATGAGCAAGCACACTTAGAGTTTGATCAATCATTAAGTAAAGAAGACAGATATAAGCGTTTCTTCGGTGAATTACCGCAATTTAATCATGATCAACTCGCAAAAATGACACAAATCGATTACGACCGAGAAATGGCGTTTATTGTTAGCCAAGAACAAAATGGCTCAGCCTGCACATTAGGTGTATCTCGTGTATTGATGGATCCTGACAAGCTCGATGCTGAGTTTGCAATTGTGGTGCGCTCTGATTGCCAAGGTTTAGGGCTTGGTACAATATTAATGAATGCGGCGATTGAGCATTGTAAAAACCAAGGCGTTAAACAAATTGCAGGCATTACTTTGCCGGAAAACACCGGCATGATTGAACTGGCACGAAAGCTCGGGTTTAAGATCACCCGCGACTTTGAAGAAGGCAGCATAAATATGGTGCTAAAACTTAACTAAAACTGGATCACTATTTTGCATCGTTTAAGAAATTACACTGCACGAGTTTTTGAAGGTAACGGTAAATATCGACGTATAGGACGCGCACTCGACGTATTTTTGATGTCGCTGATCATGGTCAATGTGGTGGCAATTGTGCTGGAGTCGGTTGCTCCTTTAGCAAAGCAATATCATCATGAATTTTTAATGATTGAACTGGTTTCTGTCGGTATCTTCACCTTAGAATATGTGCTCAGGCTTTGGTCTTGTGTAGATAAAAGCGTGCATAAAGAAAGCACGCTGACAAACTCAAAGATTCGCATTAGATATTTCTTTTCGCCGTTGGCGCTGATTGACCTTATCGCAATTTTACCCACCATTCTGATGGTCTTTGTGAGTGTTGATTTACGCTTCTTACGGGTGCTTAGGTTAATGCGTATCTTTAAGCTCACACGCTATTCAAGGGCGATGCAACTACTCTTAAACTCATTCAAAGAAGAAAGTAGTTCACTACTTGCGGCTTTTTTTATTATGGCCGTGGTGCTAATAATTGCCTCATGCGGTATTTATTTAATTGAACACGATGTACAGCCCGATAAATTTGGCTCTATCCCTGCTGCAATGTGGTGGGCAATGGTGACACTAACAACCGTTGGTTATGGCGATGTCGTGCCTGTGACTCCCCTTGGTCGCTTATTTGGTGGTGCCATTACATTAGTGAGTATGGGAATGGTGGCTATTCCAACCGGTTTGCTAGCTTCAAGCTTTTCTGAGCAGTTACGTAAACGTAGACAAGTATTTACCGATGCAGTACACGAAGCCGTTGAAGATGGGCACTTGTCACCCATTGAAGAAGAACACTTAGAAAACCTACGTTATAAGCTGGGTTTAAGTCAGCAAGAGGCAAATAAAGCGATTCATAACGAACTTAAAAACCGCAATCGCAACCTGTATTGCCGTCACTGCGGTAAACGCCAAGATTAATAATTAAAGGGATAAAGTCAGTAACTTTATCCCTGAAACTCTTGATGCCAACTCTTATCTAAAAGCGGCCCTATTGCATCACCAGGTACCGGTTTACTAAATAAATAACCTTGAAAATACTCACAATCTTTTGCCTGTAAAAAACGCAGCTGTTGGATTGTTTCTACGCCCTCTGCGACGCACTCTTTTCCTAAACTTTTTGCCAAGGTTAGAGTTGAGTTGATAATTGCCTCATCACCTTTATCAACACCAATATCATTAACGAAACTTTTATCAATTTTCAGCACATCAACCGGGAAACGCTTTAAATAGGTTAACGAGGCATAACCTGTACCAAAGTCATCCATATAAATACGACAGCCTAGCTGCTTTAATTTCTCCATGCTTTGTTGAGCTTTTTCTGAATCTCGCATCATCACCGACTCGGTAATTTCAAACACGACAGCACTAGCCGGTACTTTTATGGCATTGAGAGTGTGTTCAATGTTGGCAACTAAGTTCACACTTTCAAAATCAAGGGCCGATAAATTAATTGAGATATACAGTTCAGGATGAGTTATGTGCCACTGACGCAACTCAATAAGAGCTCGCGATAAGGTTTGCAACATTATTTTGGTGATCAGTCCTGAACTTTCTGCCGCATTAGCAAAATCTTCAGGGCTATATACATCGTTACTAGGCCAGCGAAGTAACACTTCTAAACCAGCGACTTGATGGGTTTTTGCACTGACTATTGGTTGGTAATAATTGCAAAACTCATGCTCTAGGTAAGCTTTACTCAATTGCGATTCAAGATGCAATGTACGCTGAACCTGTAAATTCATCTCTTGTTTATAAAATTGATAACACCCCTCTACATGACGCTTAGCATGATATAAAGCAACGTTTGCCGCTTTTAACAACGCTTTAGTCCCGCTTGCATCATCTGGGTATACGGCCACCCCAACACTCAGATTAACCTTAACGGCTTGCTGACTTAGCTCTATGTGTTTTTCTACTGAGTCCATCACCTTGGCACACAGTAACAATAACTCATCTATTTGTTTGTAATCTTCAGCTAGAATCACAAACTCATCGCCATCAAATCGCGCAATACTATCTTGAGGTCGAAGCACATTTTTTAACCGCTGAGCTACTCGTTTAATTAATTCATCAGATTCTTCGCGCCCAAGTGAGTCATTAAAGTATTTAAAGCGCTTGATATTAACATTTAATAAGGCAACTTTGGTTTTATGATAATCAGCTTGCTCAATCGCATGATTCACACGGTCATTAAATAATGTTTTATTTGGTAAACCAGTAAGCGCATCATAGTTTGCTAAAATATGTAGTTCACTTTCTGCTAGTTTTTGTGCACTGATGTCAGTAACAATGATCACATAACTATCGAGCTGACGATTGCTGCCTGCTACAGCACTAATTTTAATCAATACTTGTCGTTTCTCACCGTTTGCCACAACCACAACATCTTCGGCGGAATAATGCTCACCCGATTGTAGGTTTTGCATAACTCGTAAGTAATTGATCCGAGCCGATACAGGTAATCCCAGCGTTAAAGAGCGGCTTGAGCGCGGCTCTGCGGGAAAATCAAAGGCATCTTGAAGTGATTTATTTGTGGCGCGGATACGCAGGTTTTTATCTATGATAAATACCCAGTCTCTCGTTTGTTCAAAAGCTGCACCAAAGAGACGAGCATTCTCTTCAAACACTAACTCACGCGTCATATTCGTGTACGTGCCCGCTACTTTTTCAGGGGCTGTGCCTTGCCATTCGACCACTTTGCCAAAATCTTTGTACCATCGCCATTGACCATCGGCATGACGTAATCGGTAAGTACAATTAAAGTAACCTTTTTGAGTGGATAAAAACTCCAGCCATTCCAATCGGAAAGTTTGCTTATCATGCGGATGAATTTTTGCTAAATAGTCATCTAAATTAACACTGTCGGTATCATAGCCCAGCTCGTTCCTAAGACGAGGTTGATAAATAATAGGGCTTTGTGACGACCAATCCCACACCCCTGAATGACTTCCCTCTAAAGCAAGCTTTAACCGTGCTTCACTTTCTTGGCTTTCTTTATGAGCGGCCAGCAAAATTTTCTGCATGCGATTACGTCTAAATACCCATGCAGCAATAATTAAAACTATCAAAATTAAGTACAATACAATGACATGTGGGGCTCGCCAAGGTGGGTACTTTACTTCAATATTTAAAATAGCAGGCGGAGTCAGGTCCCCCGTAACTGGGTCTTTTGCCCATACCTTAAGATGGTACTTTCCTGCACTTAGTTTTGGAAAAAGAACACGATTGTTATTGCGCGTATATGTTTTTTGTCCATCACCTAGTTGGTACTCATAAATGATACGTTCTTGATAATTAAATGCCATCGCCGAAAAAGCCACCTCAAGACCAATATCATCATGCTCAAGGACAACACTGTCGATAGGCTGTTTTAACTCAGCAGGCAAATCGCGAGACATTAGATCAAGGTTAGTAATATTGACATGATCAATCAGCGCTTGCTGGTAGTGGTTATCCATCGGGTAAAAATAGGTAAACCCTTTTAAAGTACCATAAACTATCTGCCCAGATTTTAGCTTGGTAAATGCGCCACTATTAAACTCTGTTGAAAACAACCCTTCTGCACCGGTAAACTGCTGAAAATGCAAGTTTTCTGGATTTAATCGCCACAACCCTTTGTGACTACTCATCCAGATCATACCGGCCTCATCGAGCACCATGTCGTAGAGCAATGTACCCAGTTTGTTTTTTTCTAGGTCAATCGTGTAAATATGCTCATAAGTATCAGCATCTAAGCCAATCAAACCGAAATTAGATAACGACAACCACAGTACATTGTTGTTATCTATGATGTACGACATCACATTAACAGCAACATTCTCATGTTGTTCTGGAACTGTATAAATAGTGGTTAGCTCGTATGTATCAGGATCAACTTGATACAGAATGCCGGCATTATAAAATAGTGGCGAATCAGGCTTACTTGTTAAAGCAGGTAAGAATCCATAGGCTAGGAAAGGCTCAAATTCATCAAACTGCCCTGCCAAACGGGTAATTACTTGAGTTTCAATATTATAAACAAACATGCCGTAGTCAGGGTGAACGTAAAATAGCTCCCCAGATGGCATCAATAATACACCGTGAACCCAATCGTTTATTAATTTTTGTTGCTCTGGATCTGCGGTTTTCACCGGGGTCGCTTGGCCTGTTTTTGGATCAAAACTCATGATCCCACGATTACTGTGTAACCACAGCTTATCTTTGTAAGGCATCACCTGATAGATGGTAAACTCTGTGGTGATAAGATCCACTTGGTAATCTTTTAAAAACACCTCGCTTTCGTAGGTATCCAAATTAATGGCTGTTAAACCATTATGGGTAGCAAGCCAAACTCTGTCCTGAAACTCAGTAATTCCCCATATAGAATGATGAGATAACCCATCTCCCTTTATTGAGTTTGCTACTACATTGCTAAAATTATAATTATCATAAGGTAAGTAAAAGGCTCCATCATTTTTAGTCGCCAACCACATACCGCCTGATTTGTCCTCAACTAAATCAATAATACTCGTATCAGCGAGTGTGTATCCGCTATCTTTTAAACGCGTACTTTTTACAAGCTCATTATTCGATGGAGTAAATTCGAATAACCCTTTATCAGTGCCTAAAGTTATTGATGTTTCCTTCGGAGTTATCGTCCAAATATTTAAATCATCAATTAAGGTTTTACTGCTAAAAGCAAGCTCGGGAGAGGCAAACATTTCATCTAAATGACTTATATCAATCTGATACAAGCCCCTAACAGCACCAACCAATAATGTTTGCTCGTCAACAACTGCGAATGACTTTACATAGTTTTGATAAATATGAGTTGGTTCTTGTTGTAGATGGTCAAGTTTTCGATATTTACCTGACGCAATTTCATACACAAACGCCCCATTGCTGGTACCTATAAAAATGAAGCCTTTGTACGGGTACAAATCGCGAATGACACTACTTCTAACTCGATCTGGTATTTCAAAAATTGTTGTTACTTGTTTAGTTTCTAAGTCTAGTTTTGCAAAATCCCAACCACGTCCAAGCCAAAGCGTCTTATCATCAAGAGCGACCATGCTAAACACAGACTCGCTGAAAATCTGTTCTTCGGTAGTTGGTTTTGCAATAAATTGTTGATAACTATCGGTGTTAGGATCGTAACGAAATAAACCCGCTTGCAATGATGCAATCCAAATATAACCCTGGGGATCTTGGTAGATGCGGTCGATAATAGCGTCTTCTAGCTCGCCATTAGGGCCTTTAATATGCACAACTTGATAGCCATCGTAACGGTTTAGGCCACCTTCGGTCGATAGCCATAGGTAACCACTATCATCGATTAGCATAGTATTGACATAGCTTTGCGATAAGCCTTCGCTGGTAGATAAACGCTTTACCTGTGCAAATGCTGGCTGACTAAACAAGCCACAGATAAAAAATACAAACAGCACGATGATGGAAAAGAACTGTGTCATTGACGTTCCAAATTGCTAACTTGGCACTGTGTGTCGTGTACAGTGCATCGCAACTATATTTCGATGCGCATATAACTCAAACAACGATTGCAAAGAATTGGGTAATGTTAACGTACAGTTAAACCCATTTTGTACATAAAAATCAATCAGATTTTGGTATGCAAAAGTAAATATAGGCGCGTTTTGTGCTGTAATTAACGTCGTAAGTAATTGAGAAGCAATCTTTTGACCTCGCCATGCATCATCAACATAAAGTGTTGATAAAAACAAAGACCCCGATTGATTTTGTATTCGACATGCTGCAATAATCTCAAGACCAGAATAGCAAACCCATACTTGGTCTGCTTTGCAGGCTCGCCCTCGAGCACCATGTTTATCATAAAACTTATTAACTAACGGTGTTTTTATTGGTTCAAGAAGACAAAACTTTAGCGCAGTCATATCAGCTCATAAGTGCAAGATAATGCTCAAACTGCTGCTTCAAAAATGCTTGTTCTGACATTGGGCGACTGTTAATTGTTGTATATACCCCCTCCCGCGTATTTTTACCTCGCTTTATTTGGTAAGCCCAAAAAGAGGCTTCATAGTCCAGTTGTATTTGATACTTTTGCTCTCGTGGCAACTTACATAAATTAAAACTCATATATTCACAACAACTAAAAAATAATAGTGACCAGTATAGCATTTTTTATTGGTCTGTTTAGCCTAATGCCATACGATTAACCTTGATTTTGGTAGCTCATACCAGTAAATTAACGGCGGTTTTTTAAACACGCAAGGAATGCACATTGTCAAAATATCTGCTTCTCAGATTTGCGCTAGTCTTATTGCTTTTTTGCCTTCCTGCTAGTGCTAGCTCGAACCTATTAATTTTCAATCGACCAGCAGATACCCCACAAGCACGTTATGTTATTGATTTACTGAAAATGGCCTACAAAGAAATAGGTTATGAAGTACATATCATTGATTTTAACCACCAAAGTGCCCTGATAGCAGCCAATAATGGTATTTTAGATGGTCAACTAGGTCGTATTGCAGATGTAAAAGATGACTACCCAAACCTACTAAAAGTTGATTTCCCGCTTTTTGATTTTAATCTTGTGCTATTAAAAAATTGCCAACACTGTCGCTATAAAGAATTAAAATCATTAGCAATTCAATCAAGTTATCCTGCTGCCCAAAGTTACATCGATAAACACCCATTCGGCGGAGATGTTATTAAAGTACGAAATATTACCGCACAATTAAATTTACTAACCCAAAAGCGTGTTGAAGGCACTATATTGCTAGATTTTATGCTCAAAACAAAGCACCCAGATTTTAATCAAGCAGCTTTTCATAAAGAAGTTTTAATGCCAATGCAGAGCTTCCATTTCGTTCATAAACGCCATGAGGCACTAATTCCTAAGCTCACTCGCGCCCTTCAGAAATTGCAGGAAGAGGGTAAAGTGCATTTTCTAAAATCCAAATATAACTTAACTGAATTTTAAAAATCAAAACCACCTTGCGAGGGAGAAGACGGTGGGTTTTCTGCTTGTTGTTTTTTTTGTAGGTAACGCTTATATCGCTGTTGGCACAAGCTAATTACTTTACGCTTTTCGGCATTAGTAAACTTATTCCAATAGAAGCGTTCATCCCTGCTTCGATAACAGCCTTTACAATACCCTCGATTGTTAACCTGACAAATCCCTTTGCAAGGGCTTGGAATCTCAAAGATTTCAATTTGTTGCATCATATTTGCCAGTGACGAGTTCATAACTAAAGTATAGCCTGAAAAATAACCATAAAAAAAGCCACTTTATAAAAGTGGCTTTCTAACGCTATTTTTAGCCGCTAAAAATTTAGGCTAATTCACTGTTTGTCAGTTCTGCTTTACGATGAAAAGGCTTCGCATACATTGCAAGAACTAGCGGCTTTAATTCATCGGGTACTTTTGCCAAGCGAGCATTAAATGCCTCTGCATCTTTTTTATCGACAACGGCTTCTTTACAGCCACCAGCAATATAGTTACCAGGGTGTAGAAAGAATGAATCAACGATTTGCTGATCAATGGTTTTTGCAAGCTCTTCAGGTGACTCACAGCCTGACTCAATTGGCTCACCAAAGGCTAAATGCACATGTCCTTTAGCTGTACTAAAGCCTTCAACAATGCTGGCAATATCTTCGCCTTGTTGTTTAACATACTGACCATGTTGCTGCTTATGATAAAGCTCTTTTGCTTTAGCTATCGCACACGGCTCATATTGATAAGAGATAGACACAGGCACAATTTTTAGTTCGCGCACGTATTCAGCAAACTCTTTCTTCTGCTTACGACCTTGTAACTGCAACATCTTAAGTAGAGCAGGATCTGTTTGGTCAAAACCATCTTTTGCTCGGCCTTCTTTTTGGGCTATCCAAATTGAGTGACCTTCAGCTAGGGAGTCATAAATATAAGCAGACAGCTGCGACAAAGCTTTTAGCATCTCTTTAGGTGCTTTCGCTGAGCGCTTCACAATAAAGCTTTTGTTTAAGCGCATTAACTCAGTGATATAAGGAATTTGCAGTAAGTTATCACCAATTGCGATGCGAACAGTCGGCATATTGTGTTTAAACAACCCCCAATTCACCAATGCAGGGTCAAGCACGATATCTCGGTGATTCGAGATAAATAAATAGGCTTGTTTAGGATCTAGTTTATCTATGCCAGAAAATGTCACTTCAGAAGTAGTACGGGTGATTAACTTATTTAAATAATCTGCCACTTCATGCTGTACTTGCTCAACCGATGAGGTATTACCCCACTTTTTACGCAGCTGGCTGCGCACTAATGGGCGAGTAATAAATGGAAAATAGGATAAAAAGCGCGGTAGATTATATTTGGCAATTACATCCACAAAAGCATTATCAGCAATTAAACGTGCTACTGAATCAGCGACTTCATCATCATTGTAAGGTCTTATGTCGGCGTATTTATCCACACTTTCACTCATTAAAAACTACTTAAGTTAAAAAACGGCACGCACAGCGCACCGTTTAAATATTTGGCGGATTATAACTCAGGCAATTTTAAATGCGAACCGAGACGCGATAGTTAACCAAGTTATTTGCCAAATGTTAGTAAAATATATTTTTATAACAAGTAATTACGCAATGCTCTTACCAGTTTGCGAGGACTTTTTCAGAACCATTTTTAACACTAATCTAAGCATTAAAGTAGCCAATACAATGCCCGATATAAAGCTTAACCAATGCGGTAAAACTTCATGCTCTTCGCCTATCATCGGTGCCACCACAAAACCATATTGCGTCACTAAATAATCAGTTAAAAAGCCAAATGCCAACGCTGTAGCAATCACACCTATTAAGTAAGCAACCACTGCACGCTTACCTAGTTCTTTACCCACAACACCTAAGGTTGCAATATTTGTAGCAGGGCCTGCCAACATAAAAACTAATACTGCACCAGGCGATACACCACTGAGTAATAGTCCAGCAGCTATCGGTGTTGAGGCTGTTGCGCAAATATACATAGGAATACTAATTAAAATAACCACAAGCATCGCAAGTATGCCACTGCCCCATTGGCTTAAATAAGATTCTGGCACATAGGTTTGTACTAAAGCGGCAAAGAATAAACCAATCATTAACCAAATCATGGTGTCTTCAAGCAACTTGTTACAACTAAAACTCACCGCACGTTTCAGTTTACCAAAGCGGCTTTCAACTGCTTTAGTTGGCTGCTCACTGCTACAACAGCTTTTCTGCGAAGGTACTGCTTGTTCACTTGCGCAACTTTGTTGCGGCTCTGGAGTAGCTTGTGAACCTTTATTACTACAACAACTTGTTGTTTTAACAGCCTCAAGTTCTTTAGTTGTTTGCTTGCTGCAACAACTTTGTGCGGGCTTAGCAGGCGCCTCTTTACTGCAACAACTCGATGTGGTCATAGGCTCAGGCTGTTTACTGCTGCAACAAGAGGTTGTTTTAGTGTTCTCTTTATTTGCTGTTGTGCCTTGCTGTTGATGAAGCTCACTGTCTTTACCCACTAATACACCCGCCACAATGGCACTACACACGGCCGCAATAGGACGTATCACCGCCATAAATGGGCCTAGTAACACATAAGATACCGAGACCGAATCGACTCCCGTTTCAGGGGTTGAAACTAAAAATGCGGTGGTGGCACTTTTTGACGCCCCCGCCCTTCTTAAACCAATGGCAGCAGGGATCACACCACATGAGCACAATGGCATAGGAGCACCAATAAAAGCCGCTTTAACTGTGGTCCATAGCCCTTCTTTTCCTAAATGACGGTTAAGAAAGTTAGCAGGCAAATACACATTTAACAGACCAGCTATGAATAAGCCCAGCATTAACCAAGGCGCCGAGAGTAAAAACAGATGCCAAAAATTACTGAGTAAGTCCATCGATATCCTCCAGCGTCGTTAGTATTGAACAGTTTTCAGCGGGTTCTTCACCACCACAACATTTATCAGCCAATAATGAAAGTGAGTCATAAAAGCGGGTAAGCTCTGCAATTCTTTGTGCAACGAGATCGCGCTTTTGTAACGTCATCTCTTTAACTTCATGGCAAGAGTGCTGATCTTTATGAAACTTAATTTGCAGCAACTCTTTGATCTCAGCCAAACTAAAGCCAACATTCTTTGCTCTGAGAATAAACGCCATTTGCTTATAGTCATCCTCAGAATAAAAACGATATCCCACGTCTGAACGCGAACTTGGCGTTAACAAACCATGCTTTTCGTAGTACCTTAGGGTATCTGTTGAGACACCCAACTGGCGGGAAAACTCACCTATTTTCATCACCGTCTCCATTGTGAAGCGTTTATTTATTATGCTCACTATAAACCTTGGAGTACACCCCAAGGTCAAGCAATAAATTAAAAAAGGAAAGCACATGAATATTACTGTCCTTGATGCAGCAACATTAGCCAACACTTCGTTAGATGCCTTAGCACAGCTAGGTAAATTAACTTGTTACGATCTAACTTCCCAAGAGCAAGTTGTTGAGCGCTGCCAAGATGCTGATGTAATTATCAGTAATAAAGTGGTGATTGATCAGCTCGCTATGAGCCAGTTAACTAATTTGAAATTAATATGCGTTGCAGCAACAGGCACTAATAATATCGATTTAGAGGCAGCAAAAGAGCATAACATTGCAGTGACAAATGTGGCGGGCTATTCAACACCGAGCGTGGTGCAGCATACCTTCACCTTAATCACTAACTTATTGGGTAATACTCATAGATACATTAATGATTGCCAGCAAGGTTTATGGCAACAAAGCCCAATGTTTTGTCGCTTAGATTACAGCTTTAATGAAATTGCCGGCAAAACATTGGCAATTGTTGGTTATGGGTCATTAGGTAAAGCTGTGGCTGATGTAGCGCGTGCCTTTGGTGCCAATGTCATTATTAGTGAGCGAAAAGGTCATACGCCTCGTGAAGGTCGTGTTAGTTTTAATGATGCCCTAAGCAAAGCCGATATTATTAGTGTTCATTGTCCGCTAACGGATGAAACACGCAACCAAATAGCCGCGGCAGAATTAAGCATGATGAAATCGTCAGCTATTATTATTAATACCGCTCGTGGTGGGATTATCAATGAAGCCGATTTAGCTGACGCTTTAGCTAATAATGTCATTGCTGGCGCAGGTGTAGATGTACTTAGTAAAGAACCCGCAGAGCAAACAAACCCGCTGGCACTATACAAAGGCGCAAACTTATTACTCACACCACACATCGCATGGGCAAGCCAAGAATCAATCGCTCGCCTAGTTAACGAAATAGCTTTAAATATCCAAGCATTTAACCAAGGCGAACCACGGAATAGATTAGTCTAAAATACAACAAATTAGTCAAACAGACTAACCTACGTGTTGATTTAGCCTACCACGCATGTAAGCTAACAGGCAAAACATTGATTTAAAAAGACTTTTAAAGTTGGCAAGCTGATTGCTATCTAACAATCACTTAAACTCGAATTTCTAGGGATAAAAAAAATGAAAAAAGCTCTTCTAATCGCTGCACTATCTGCTCCATTTTTAACAGGTTGCGTTATTGCAGTTTCAGATGGCGAAGCCGATACACATTGGGCAGGTAGTTCTTCATCAAGCTGGGAGAAGCAACATAAAAATAATCGTGAAATTATTTCTAACCTTGCACTCGATACCAGTTATCAAACAGTATTAAACAAACTTCATACACCTAACTTTACCGAGCTGCTAAAACAAGGTGATGATGTATATCAAGTGCTATTTTATGTTACGCATAGCATTCATTCAGATGGCAAGATGACAAAAGATGAGTGCACACCTTTAGTATTTAAAAATGATAAGTTAATCGGCGTGGGCGATACAATTTATCAATCGCTAAGTAACGGCTAATTAGCAAGCTAAAGTTAAGAGTAGGCTTTGCCTACTCTGATTCATTTACCGCAACCATCCTTGAAACAACTTTATCGCGTCCAGTATCTTTAGCTTGATACAAACCTAAATCAGCCTCTTCTAATAAAGTTTGCTCTGCGTATACTTGCCCGGTTTCAGTGGTAGCAATACCAATACTAATCGTAATGTGATCAGCATTTAAAGACGCTTTATGAGGGATATTTAGTTTATTCACTGCATCGCGTAGTTTGTTAGCAAATGCAATAGCTTCTTTTGCAGAAGTGTTTGGCAGTACCGCAGCAAACTCTTCACCACCATAACGTGCTACAAAGTCACTGCCGCGCTCACATGCCCCCACAAGCGCGTGAGCAATTTTTTTCAAACAATCATCCCCGGCTCTATGTCCATAACAATCGTTGTAGCGTTTAAAGTGATCAACGTCCATTAACAGCACAGATAACGGTGTACAGTCTCGACGACTTCGACGCCATTCACGAGCTAAATTCTCATCTAAATAACGCCTGTTAGGTATTTCCGTCAACCCATCAATCGAAGCAAGCATTTCAAGAAGGTCATTTTTTTGCTTAATTAATAACTGATTGCGCACCCTTGCACGAACTATCGCAGCACTAAAAGGTTTAGTGATGTAGTCCATTGCACCTAATTCAAGGCCCTTTGCTTCATCATCATGGCTGTTATTCGCGGAAATAAAGATAACGGGTAACATGCTGGTTGTGGCATTTTCTTTTAACTTGCCAAGTACCTCGTAACCATCAATGCCGGGCATCACTATATCTAAAATCAACAAGTCGACAGCTTGAGTTTTCAAAAACGTCAGTGCTTTTTCACCACTTTCAACACAAAAAACATCGTAGTCTTGCTGCAACGTTTTCTCTAATACCAAGCGATTTAACGGATCATCATCAACAATCAGTACCTTGGCTCTTTTCAACATGTGTAGATCCTTGTTCGATGATAAATGCAATCACTTGCTGTAATTGGCATTGCAATTCATCATTTAATTGTTCGGGCAGTTCACCAGTTTTCTTCAGCTTAACTTCACATTCCTGAGCGCACGCTGACAAACGTTTAAAACCGAGGTTTCCAGCTGACCCTTTAAGATTATGCACCACACGTATCAGCTCTTGCGCAGTGTTTACTTTAGATATGAGTAATAACTGCTCTTGTGCCATAATCGCAAACTTTGACAACATAGTTAATACTAACTTAGTGCTGTTTCCAAATTGAGATAGAATAAAGTCTTGATCGAAAAAGGATTCTTTTTTATGTTCCAATTCATTCATGGCTAAAAATAATTTGCTCGCAACAATTGGCTTGGTTAGGTGCTTATTCATACCAGCTGCAACTGATTGCTCTATGTCAGCAGGTTCACTGTGTGCCGTTAATGCATAGATTGGTATTTGTTGTTTACTAAATGTCTGACGAATAATGCGCGTTGCTTGGCAACCATCCATTTCTGGCATTTGAATATCCATAAAAATCAGATCAGGTTGCAATGACTTTGCAAGCTTTATCGCTTTTTCACCACTGTCTGCACAAACAACATTAACATCAGCTTGCTCTAGAATACTTTTAATTATGTTTAAATTGAGTGGGTTATCGTCTACAGCAAGTACGAGTAAGCCTGATAAATCCATTTTAGAGGGTAACGACACCACAGACTTTTTGGCCGGCTCTGTGGTTTTATCAAGCTGTAAGCAAAAGTAAAACTCACTTCCTTTTCCTTTTTCACTCTCAAGCTTGATTTCCCCTCCCATCAAGGCAACCTCATACTTCACAATGGCAAGACCAAGCCCTACACCTTGATGTGAACGAGTAAGAGATTCATCGCCCTGTGTAAACGCATCGAATAAACGACTTTGATCTTCTTGGCTTACCCCTATACCAGTATCTTTGACGGTAAAACAAATAAGTTGCTGCTCTGTTGATTGTTCAATGAGCTTCATACACAAGGTGACACTACCTTGCTCTGTAAACTTAGCGGCGTTTGTCAGTAAATTTCCTAACACTTGTTGCAAACATATTTGGTCGCCAATTAAGCTATCATTGATATCATCATCACATTCAATATTAAAAGTTAAGCCTTTTTTTCTGCACAGTGGTGCGATCAAGCCTTGGCAATACTCAATTAAATTAGAGACACTAAATGGCGCATTACTTAATTGCATTTGCGAGTTTTCTGCTCGAGCAAAGTCAAGCATGCGATTAAGTAAAGTAAGTAAACTATTTGCCGCAGATTTAGCTTGTTCTGCATGAGTACGCTGCTCAGCTGATAAGCCTTGTAAAGCAATTACATCAATTAAGCCTAACACTGCATTCAACGGCGTACGAATTTCATGACTTAAGTTTGCAATAAATCGGCTTTTTGCCAGTGTTGCTCGCTCGGCATCGTCTTTTGCTTGCACAAGCGCTGTAACATCTTGCACATGCACAACATAGTAGTCGGGTGTTTGCTCGCCATTAAACACTAATGAAACACTAATTTGTAGCCACCGCTTTTGCTCTTGTTGTGGCAGGCTAAAGTGATAGACATTCTTTTTCTCGTTGAGTAAATCTAGTAACGTCTCTTTTAATGTATTAAATGATTGCTCAGCAAATAGGTCTTCCAATGTATAGTGACTGGGTGACTTATTACCTAAATCAATTGAAAAAATCTTCCTTGCCGCTTTATTTACTTGTAAAACCTGATAATCAAGTGACACTAACAGCACGCCATTGGCAGCATACTCCATTGCACTTCGTAATTTAGCTTCTGAACTTTGCAACGCATTGAGCGCTTCATACTGTTTGGTAATATCACGACCAATCGCCATAGTCCCCAAAAACTGCTGATGCTCGTTATAAAAAGGCACTATACTCAAATCATAGATTTTATCTTGTGTTGATAAACGTTTTTGATAAACCTGTCTGTCTTTGAGCACTTTCTTTTCAAGCTCGTTGATTTCGCCATTATCATCACTGATATCACATAATTGCTGACCCACTAACTTTTCTTGTGGCAAGCCTATGTAGCGTTCATATGCTTTATTACACCCCAAAAATGAGCCATCAATGTTCTTAAAATAAATAATATCCGGAACATTGTTGAGCATGGTGTTTAATAACGCTAATTGACGCTCTTTAGCATCAATACTTCTTCTAAGCTGTTGCGACTTTACTTGTACTTGAGAATCTAAAGTTTTATTGGCTTCTTGTAAGGACTGTACTAACTCTTCATTGCGTCGAAAGATCTGCTTAACACGACTAAACCAAGGCTGCCAGTTAGCAGGAATTTTGTAACTTACAAGCGCTTGCTTGCCCTCATCATGCTGCTCTAAATAATTCATCAAATGCGTCATGGGTTTTACAAAAATACGTTGGCTTAACCAAAACACGGCACTAAACATCATTACTAAAAAGACGCTTAAAAACATAAACTCTAAAAAAATGTCATAGCCAATAGGCTTACTCAATGCCCTAAGTGATTCGTGAAAACGCGTATGAATAGGTAAGTTGGTAGTATCTTGTACAAAATGACTTTGATAGCGCGAGCCTGAACTTTCAACGATATCTGGCCAATATCCTGTCGCATTAATGGCGCTCTTTAATATCTCTTTAGAGCTAGCAATCACTTGGTTGTCTTGATTAATAAAGATAAACTCACCATCACTAGGTGCTATCTTCTTAAGCCACAATGAAATAGCCTCTAGGTCATAGATCAAAACGATATAATCTTGACTATCAGCAGCTCTTTGTTTACCAATCGCAAAATAGGCATGACCGTTTATGGTCAAAACAGAGCTTGAAGCAAGCCGTTCTTCATTCAGTTGCAATGGACGAAACTTGTTATCTAAAACACTCGTAAGCAACTCACTTTTCGTTGTATTACGTCGTTTAATAAAAACAAAACCCTGCTGGTTTACATAGGCAACTGCTTCAAGTGATTGAATTAAAGAAAGTGCGGTATTGAACGATGGGCCTAGGGCTATAACTTGTCGCCATTGATTAACTGCAAATTGCGTTGAAGCAAATCGACCTTGCCCCACAACTTCTCCGATCCCCTCACCTACCAATTGGTAATAATAATGGTCAAACTGATTAACATTGCGCGCCAAGCTAGGCGCATAATCATAAGAAAGTGGCTGCTCGTAGAGCTTGAACATAGTATCTATTAAGCCATTGGCAGCATTCATTGCATGGCTAAGCTGTGCAGAGATATTATTAAAACCGTTTTGCCTGCTTTCAATAGCACGTTCGAGCTTTAAATTATAAAGATGCAAACACAAAAAAAACGCCACCAGCAGTGGCACAATAAGTGCCACTGATAAAGAGCGATAATAATGCTTTAATGGTAAAAAATTCACTGGTTATAAGTACCTTACCTCGTTAACGGTTAGGTTAACGAGGCATAGAAGTACTAGCAAGTTATAAATTTTCTTCAGCGAAGCTGGCTAAACGGCTGCGTACGACACCATTTAAGTTAACAGTGGCGCTGCCTTCAAAATCTTTAAAGCGTTCAACAATATAGGTAAGCCCTGAAGTTACGGGGGTTAAGTAGTTGCTATCTATTTGCGCCAAGTTACCTGAGCAAATTAGTTTCGTGCCTTCACCGCAGCGGGTAATAATGGTTTTAAGCTGTGATGCCGTTAAGTTTTGACTCTCATCCAAAATCACCCCCGAATTGATATAATACTATCATACCCTTAATAAACTTGAACAAAAAAGTTTTTACACACATACTCTAGCTAAGAATCAAAGGTGAACGAAAATGATACTTCGAAATACAACAAAAACTAAAATAATTAAAACATCAGTCAACTTTGGAAAAGGAATGTCTTTTCACCTCGATAAATCAGGGCAACCTATTAAGACTGAAAAAGGCATCAGAACTCACTCATATAGGCACGATAAAATAGAACCTAATTTTCCAGTGCTATATCACCCGACTCGCTTCACAGAATGCCAAGAAATGAACTTATTTTTAATGCACCGCTTTGAAGGTCATTTCAGTCTCAAAAAGAATCAAATAGACAATGAGGCTTTTAGTGACGCTTATCATGCCAGCCAACCGGGAAAGCCATTAGATGTTAAGTCTGTTCGCAGTATAGCTAAGCACTTAAAAGCTTTCTTAGATTGGTTGGATAAAGATGGTGCATCCTATTTTGAAGTAATAGCCGCGCCACTTTCGAAACAGTCTGTAGATGATGAGATTTCTAGGTTACCTGTGTGGAGATATCACGAGCATTTGTGTGAAAGAATCGAAACCAAAGATAAGTCTAAACGCATAAGCTTTAACAGTGCTCAAGAACGAATTAGAGCGGTTAAAGCATTCTATATATGGAGTCATAAACGCGGGGCTATAGATAGCCTCCCTTTTTCGCTCGAATATAAACAGGTACGTATTAAAACAAAAGCTAAATCAGGTGTCAGTTCGTTGTTTCAATTACCTACCAGCAACAATCGTTCTGGGGGCTTATGGAAATGGGTCAGTAATTTGAGCATTCCAAATACATTGAAACAAAAAGAAGACTCACCAGACAAAGGTCTACAACCATATTCTCCAAAAGAACTTAAACAGTTACTGGAGACGAATACAGCTCAAAAAGAGACTTATAAACTTTATTTGCAATGTGCTTTGCTAGGTGGACTTCGTTCTTTTGAGATTTCAGCCATCGACCAGAAAGACCTTTTTGATCCTGATGAAAAAGAAAACGAGAAACGTATTCCAAAATTGAACATTGTACGAAAAGGACATAAGCCAGTGAGATTAACAATAGCGCGAGTTCTAATGAAGCTTTTGTACAATCACACTTTGACAATTCAAAATATGAAGCGACGTACCAAACATGAGACTAATCATGGTATGGACAATAGTGAACATCCGCTTCCTTTGTTTATGAATAGTTCAGGATCGCGGATAAGCGAAGATACACCGGGGAATACTATTTCCATAGTTAGAAAAGAACAAAGGAAGCAGGGATTAGAAATACTATTACGCACATTCCATGACTTACGCGCTACCTTTGCTACTTATGTCGCTAAATACCTAATTGACAAAGGTGAATCGGAGAGTTCCATCAGACAGACACTAATGACCTTGATGAGTCACGAAAGTTTTAAAACAACCAAACGTTACATCGACTTTGCCAAAAGTGTAGCAGTGGATGCATACGGAGCAATGTCAGAGTGGGTGAAAGATATCTACGGTGATGTTGACGAATTACTGATGCGTGAGGCTGAAGATGCAGCAGCAAGTTAAAACGCGGAAGTCCAATCGTATTCCTGCTAGATTTAAACCTCATTCAATTGTTCTAGCCAAACAGTTAGACGTTTTATTTAACAGGGCATATGACAAAGAAAACAATATTAGCGCAGATGACGACACTGCTATTTCAATGAGTCGCTTGCGGAATGCTTGTGTCAGTTTACAACACACTCTTCCTCTAGCCCTTAATAAGGTTAGTACAGATACTGCGACATCAATTCAAACTTCGGGATTAAATGCTCTATCAGACTTTGAAATTTGGCAAGAACTGGAATACTTTTGCATTAATGAAATAAATGATGTCAAGCTACCTAGTTATGCTACTCGTATAGAAGAAGCCTTAGAAAACTTAGCTAAGTTTCATTTTTATGATAACGCTATCAACGCTCCTTTTAGGCTAGTAAATGGGGCTACTTCAATCGACATAACTAAATTATTCGAACTTGAATTCCATCAAGTAAAAGAGATTCGTAAATTACTAAATAAATATCTGGACTATCTCGTCCTTCCAGAATTAAGCCTCAAAGATTCTTCTATTAGGGACAATATCCTCAAAACTGCGACAGCTATTATAAATCTTTGTCTACATGATACTTTTAAGAATACTGAACGCGTCAAACTGCCATTATTGGCAACATTACAGGATAGGGAATTCGTTTCATCATTTATATGCAATCACAACTTCCGTACTTTTTTAAAATTTATACTACCCGATGTGTGGGGTAAAGCTAGAGTCAATCAATTTAAAACTGAAGCCGAAGTAATAGGGTATGCACAAAGCATATCATCCAAATTTGGCAATGAAGTTGATGCTTTTTTGAAAAATCAGATAGCAAGCGCTTCGGAAGCTAATACAACAAGAGTTAGATCCTCAACTTTATCATTTCCAAGGTGGTTGAATAGTGCTGGTAGCGTAGCATCACCAATAATTAAGCTGCTTAGTGAGCGTGGAATTCAAGGGTTTGCAGAAAATGGCCTTCAGGGATTTAAATACCTTTATAAGCATTACCAAGAAGAAACTCAAAATAACCAGCAGTTTTTACTGCTACTAAACGCTGCATTGGACCTTTACCACTTTGTTACGGGTGAAAAAATCGCAAAGGAAAGTTTATTACCCTACTCATTGGGCTATTACCTTAAAGAAAGTGACACTACCGAATGGCAGAAGCATGAGTGGGTATATGACAATGCCTATAAATTTTATCAAAACCTAGTCGAATACCATAAAGTTTTTACAAAGCGAATTGATGGCGAGAGCATAGGTATCGTCACTCTCAAAGGTTACATAGGTAGTATGGCTAGAGCATTGAAAGAAAATGCATCATCATTAACAGATGAACAAATGAAGCTTATTGCCAGTCATGGGGTTCATGCTTTTGTTGAAAATAACTGTGAGATACTAAAGGCTATAAGAGAGGCAATTCAACTAAAATCAAAACAAGGCGACTTGTCGGTTTTTGTTGGTAATCAATATCAGAGCGCTATCGACAAATTACTATCGTTTTATGGTCTAGATACTATTAAAAGCTTTCCGGTCAACACCGAATTAACTGCACAACATCAAGAGCAACTCTCTCAGAATCAAGATAAGCTCTACTCATATAGAGAAGTAGTAGAATTAGCATATTACATAGAAAAAGGGCTTTCTGAGACCTTACTCACAATTAAAGACAAAGTTACACTTTATGCAGCAAAAGTCATATTGAAAACTGGTTGGAATTCAACTCCTACGCTAGAGCTTGATACTGACGACTTATTTTTCTTTAACACGCCATTACATTCAAGTAAAACTCCTGCTCTTCGTTTATTTAAACGCCGAGCTAATTATCAAACACAATGGCATAAATTTGAAATTCAAGCCGAAGATCTAGAAAAAGAAGGCGTCTTATACGGCGACGTTGTCGAACCAGTAATATTTGATATTAAGGCTGCGACTAAACTTACGTCTATTTACCGCCCTTCTATTGAGAACCTATCAAAAAGAATTTTTGTTTTTCCCAAAGTAAATAGTATTGGAGAAGTAAAGATTCAATTATTAACAGCATCACGTTTCAAGACCACTATAGATAGGATATTGACTGAGCTTGGGTGTGATATCGTATTTAATTCGCAAAAGATCAGAAAATCAGGGCTTAACTACATTTACCGAAAAGTTGCCAAAGAATTTAAGTGGTATCAAAAAGCTGGCAAGCACTCTTATGAAACGTTCTTGCGTCATTATTTAATGCAAGATAACAAAGATGTTGCAATGACAATCAACAGAGCGACAAAAACAATGGCAGACTATTTTGTTCGCGATGTTACCGACAAAGTAATCATTTTGCAGACTCCACCAGAAGACGGTAAAAAAGTCCCGAATGGCACATGCATTAACTCAAAAGATAAATCCGCAGTAGTGGCATTCGAATCACAAAACAGGAAATTATTAGACCAGCGAGATACAAACGAGCATGCATGTGCCGACTTTAACGCATGCTTGTGGTGTCCGTTCTATCGCTGTGTTGCTGACGCATTGCATGTTTGGAAACTTTTGTCATACCGGGATTTTGTTGTTGCTGATATGGAAAACTCAGCCGCAACATTTGACTCTATAACAGAGCAACTGGAAAACATAGAGCAGTTGAAAAATAGGGTTAACGAAATATTAGCTGATATTGCCAAGCTTAATGCTCAAGCTGTGACTGATGGAAAAGAACTATTGAGAACAGAGGGTATTCATCCTCATTGGAAAAACACAGGTTTGCTATGACCAAAGAGATAACTAAAACAAAACTACTTGATATCGCTGTTGTAAAAACACATACAGGTCAAATCACTATAAAACCTTTGGTTCAGGTGTTAGAAGATTTTAAAGTTGATGATACTAGCGCTTTTAATTCGATTGCTTTGTGGGAAAACAGAGCATTGAATATTGCTAAACATGGCACTATTCACTTTGGCGATGACACTTGGATAAGCTATGAAGAAACGCAAAGAAATGTGAATTTTAAAGGTGTTGATGAATTAGCATATCAAATTCGAATTTATTCACTAATTAAACTCACACATGGTGATGTTGTAGGCGGTAAACCTCTAAAAATCTCTACACTTCAAAATGATGTAACGTATCTAAATTTATTTGCAGCCTTCTTAAGACAAAGAGGTTATCACTCATTTCATGAGTTGGAGTTCAAATCTGACTTAGTTATTAGGAATCTCATAAAAGACTATTTATATGAAGTCAGGAAAATAGCTATTTACAGACAATCACACTCATTTACTAAACTATTTGACGTGCAGCGCAGCTTTCGTCTTTTTGGCCCTAAGGTGTGTAGTGTTTTTATTGATGTACTTAACCAACTAAACGAGTTACACCATCCGAGACCAGTCACTTATTCGCACCCTGTCATTCCTACTAAAGTAATGAAAAAAATTCTGAAGTTTGCAGAAAAAATAGTTGAAAACTCTAAGGATAAGATAGAACGATGGCTAGAATTAAATGCACGCTTAATAGATAGTTTAAATGAAGGCTCCGTTGAACCACCGCCCAAAATTAGTACAGGTGAGCTAATAGCAAAACATGTAAGAAACTTACCCGATGAAGTGGAATTCATTCAATTATCCGAAGAATTAGAAGATTTAAAATTAGCCACATACATTAATATCTTGGCCTATACAGGCATGAGATATAACGAAGTACTTACATGCAAGGTTGGCTGTGCCAATTACAAAGATGATATTTATTACATTACGGCAATCATGACCAAAACCGACAACAGTAAGGTTGAGATGGAATGGTTTTCAAACGCTGAAGTACATGAGTGTGTTGGTATTTACGAAAAATATGTGTTCGGTATGCAAGAAAGGGCAAAAGCTGTACTTTCTTCATGCAGAGCCAATATAACAAGTAGTCAAGCACACAACTTGAAAGAAGGGTTAGAAAGAAACCGTCTTTTCGGGGTTTCACATAGTAGCTGTAGTGTTAGTTTTAGCGATGCTGGGCGATTCACAAAATTTGAGGTTAAAAACAGTGAAAACATTGAGCTTTTTGACTTAACTCTAGACGATGATGATATAGCAGAGCTTGAACGCCTTGAATCTAACTACAAAGAAGTTAGAGGAGAGAATAGAGGTGTCCCATACGAAGAAGGCGATACGTTTAGATTAACCGCTCACATGTTTCGACATACGTTGGCCTACTTTGTCATTGCCAATAAATTAGGTGAGCTTGATGATATTAGATATCAATTTAAACATTTAACCAGCCTAATGACGTTTGTTTATACTCGAAGAGCATTTTTGGCCTCAACAACTTTAATTAAAACTACTGAAGAGTTTAATGAGATTTTAATTGACCGTGTTGCAGAAGAGTTAATAGATGAAGCCGAGTCACAATCACTTAAAGGTGGTGCTGGTGAGCAAATTAATAAAACATCTAAAGATCTGATAATAGGTATTACTGATAGTCAAAGTAAAGATTCGACTGTGATTAAGCAGATCCATTTCAGTTCAATTGAAGAACTGAAAAAATTTCTCGTCAAAAATATTAAAAACATACGTGGCTTGCCTACGGGGTACTGCACTGCGGGAGAAGCTTGCAAGATAAAAGGAGCAGGAATCCCTAGTGGCTGTGTGTATTGTGGTAGTAAAATCATTACCAAACGCCACAAGGTCAATTGGCAAGTGATAAAAAAAGATGCGACCCAGAAACTAGAGGCATATGCAGCATCAACCACAGAAGAGCAAGAAGATTACGAGCTATTTGCTATTCACTGGAAAAATAATATAGCAGCAGCTGACTATGTATTAGATGAAGGCAAAGCGCATACAAACCAAGGAGAACAAGCATGAGTAGCGCATATGATGATATAAAACGTGCTTTTGAAGAGATGAAATCTGATGGCAGCAAGATAACCAAAAATGCAGTAGCAACGAGAGCTAAAAGAAATATTGCGAATCTATCTAAAGAAGAAGAAAAATGGGTAAAGTTACGAGAAAGTATTGAAAAAGCTCAATTAACTTGGGAAGAAAAAAATAAAGATAATTTAATAAAACAACTCAGAACAAAGGTAGCCGAACTAAAAAGCAAGCTTGCTAAAGAAAAGCAAAAAAATAATATCGGCACTAAGGAAATCGATAATAAAGATACAAAGTTATTAGTGTTGTTGAGTGAAATGTACGCAGAAATAGATAAGCTCAAACTGATTAATGCCGATTTACAAAATCAACTTCAGCATTCAGGGCAACATACAGAAATAAGAGTGGATACGTCTACTGGTGAAATTATTGAATTAGTTTCAACGAAACAATAGATTAGATGTAGTAGTGTGATTACCAAGGGATACTGACGGTATAAGTACCAAGCGATTTTGACGTAATCACACTATCAATGTTGCCGAGCTTCGGCAAGTTTTGCTAACCGTAACGCAGTCGTATTCATATTTT
>NZ_JAKGAW010000023.1:0-70509 GCF_021532475.1 Pseudoalteromonas sp. APAL1
AGGAGATATCAATGAAATTACGCAGCGCGTTTACCAAGCTGTCATGCGCTTCGGCCTTTGCTTTAGGCACGATGCTGACACTTTCGCCAGCAGCGAATGCAATGAAATTAAAACAACAAAATTTGCAACAGATGACGGTGGAATCACAAAGCATCATTTCAGGACGCGTAGTTAGTGTTACTGACGGTTTTGATAATAACCGCCCTTACACTGAAGTGACCATTGAAGTTTCGTCTGATGCAAAAGGCAAAGTAAAAGAAGACTCAACTTATACATTTCGCCAGTTTGGTTTGATTAAGCCTCGTTCAATGGGTAATGGCAAAGTTTACTTAGGGGCTACACCTGAGGGATTTTCAAAATGGCGCGAAGGCGAGCAAGTGATTGCTTTTATGTATAAACCAGCATCTATTACAGGCTTTCAAACTACGGTAGGTCTGGCACAAGGTAAGTTTGTTGTACGTAACGGTAAGGTAGAAAATATTTTTGCTAATCAAGGCGTTTTTGAAGGGTTAGACACCAGTAAGTTGTCAGCTGAACAACAGAACCTTTTAACCACACCAGGTGCGGTTGATGTAGGTGTTTTTATGGATTTAGTGGGTAAACTATCTGGAGTGCAACAATAATGAAATTTTCAAGAATCGCAGCAGCATTAGCGCTAGCAACAGTATCAACCGGTGCATTAGCTGGCGGCCCTTTGTATATTCATGAACAAACTATGCAGCCTTACAAATGGGATACTTCAAATGGCAGTATTCCTGTTTGGACCGATGGTGGTCAGCTGATCAAAGACAAAGATGGTAATGATGTTGAAACATTTAGTGTGCTTGAAAAAGGTACCGTATTTAACATTGATGTTACCTTACCTGATGGCACTGTGATCCCAGCGAATACAGAGCTAGACCGTGACTATACTTTTTTAACAGTTGAGCAAGCAAATGCAGTGACAGCGAACGCTGTAAAAGAGTGGTCTGATGTTGAAACATCAACATTTGAGATGTCTATTCAAGGCACAATCTTTGAAAAAACCGGCATTGCTGATGTAACAGCTGAAAATGTAGACCAAATTTATGGCGTTGAAAACGGCTATGGTTTTTGGGTTAACTACGACACCGACGGTGGAATTTTAGAAAACTATTTTGGTGTGCCTCGCAATTCAGTGCTTGGTATTGCATTCCCAGAATGGGCTGATGAAGAAACAGGTGAAATATTAGAAGCCACTGCGTTGATGAATGGCTGGTATGTTGATATTAACGATACTGACGGCACGCAAGTAGGTGGGGTATTTACCCATGAGTTCGGTCATGCGATTAATATGTCTCACTCTCAAGCAAATGGTCATTTAGTGTATATGTCGGCAAGCTATAGTCCGCAATACGATGGTGTGCCTGGTTGTGCTGGTGTAACTAAGTTTACCAGCTCAAGTATGCTAGATTTTTCAGCGATTGAAACAATGTTCCCGTTTATTAATGTTCGCTCAAGCGCAGGTTCTAATCAGCATACCATTAATGTAAAAGACGATATTGTAAACATCTCTGATCTTTACCCAACAGCCGAGTACAAATCACAGTTTGGTAGCATTCAAGGCAAGCTTTTTACAAAAGAAGGCGTTGAGTACTCAGGTATTAACTTGATAGCTCGAAATCTTGATAATCCTTATGAAGATGTGATCAGTCAGCAGTCAGGTAATATGACTCAAGGTCGTATTGGACCTGATGGATCATTTACTATTAATGGTTTAACTCCGGGTGCGCGTTATGCACTTTATACCCAAGAGATTAATGCTGGCGGCTACCCAACTCAGCAAACAAATATTCTGTCAGAAGCAGAGTATTGGAATGAAAATGAAAGTGCGGACCCAAGTACTGATAATGCATGTGCTTTAACTGAAATTGTTGTTTCAGCAGGCGAGACAAAGCAAGTTGAGATGATCTTTAACGGTTATCAAGACGGTATCCAATATACACCACTTATTTCAGCATTTGTTATGGACCACGCGAAAAATGGTAAGAAGGCGCTAGGAACAACGTCATCAGGTATCCCATTTTTATATGACAGCGCGACTAAGTCATTTGACACATTAGTTAGCCCTGATGGATACGCATTACTGAGCTCTACAAATACTGCGATGAATAAAACTGCAACTAAAGCAGCAATCACCGCACATTTTAATGACAACGGAATTAAGCAAGGCGGTATCTGGGATATTAACTCAGGCCACGTATCAATGCTTGAAGACTTGACGGGTAATAGCTGTGCGTTATCTAGCCAGCAAGGTTTTAGCTCGCAAAGCGTTTGGGATATGGATGATGCGGGTAAACTTGTCGTAGGTAATACACGCTTCCCTTATGACGGAACTAACCGCTGTGCAGAAGGTGAAGGCGCTCGTTCTGTCGGTATGCCAACAGTATGGGATGTTAAAACAGGTAAGGCAACACTGTTACCAGGTACTAAGATGGTTGACCGTTCGTATGGTTCAGGTAAAGAAATCGCTCTAGTGGATGGTGATACCGAGATCCGTCGTACAGCATGGGCTCGAGCTGACCGTATATCAGGCAATGGTAAGACTATTACAGGTTCTACAAATGGCTTTACCCAAATTGCTTGGGTAAATGGCGAACTTGTTGATACTCATACCGAGTTTGGTGCGATTGATAACTCAGTTATTTCTGTTGATGGTCGCTATGTTGCGTTTGGTGCAATTGAAAATCGTCGCGCTGTTGGTGTTAAAGTTTGGGACACAGTATCAAATACCACAGAGCAAATTGGTAGCCTGCGTTGGTGTGACAACATTCCAGCGGTAAGCTTTTGGACTAATTACTGTGACCTAGGCTACAGCCATGAAGAGTTAGTTGAATTAGGTTTTGGCTTACCTTCAGTCATGGTACTTGATGCAAACGACGACTTGTCAGTAATTACGGGTCGTGCTGGTAGCCCATTAGCGGGCGGTTTTGTTGGCGCTATTTACCTTAAAGGTATTGGTTGGATGTCAACAGAAGAGTTCTTTGGTAAACAAGGCGTAACCGAAGCAAAAGGTATCTTAACCGATAACATGTTTGGTTTAAGTGCGAATGGCTCTGAGATTATGGCTGGTGTGGCTGGACTAACACTGTCAATCGAAATTGATGCCAATAAAGCATTTGTATGTGATAACGGCCGCGACCGTGAGCTTAGCTTCCCTAAGCAAGTGGTTGAGGCAGTTAAACTAGGTGCTGAATTTGGTCGCTGCGCGCACTTAGATGACTAATCGTTTATTTTGTTAAGCGCATAAGACCCACTGAAAAGTGGGTCTTTATTTTAATTTTTACAGTATCAAAGAGTTTTCAATGTTTAAAAGAATCCCACTCTATGCTGCCGCCTTGTTGTTAAGCTTTACTTCTTTTAATGGATGGGCACAATCAAACCCAACATCAGATAACTATCAAGATAAAAGTGAATTTCCCAGCGAATTAATGACTGTATGGGAATTAGATGCGCCGGCATCGATAGAATATGCGAAAAAGTCAGCAAATTGGAATGACAGCTTCGCCAAACTTATGACTAAGTTAATAGCGACAAATAAAAATGTTAGGTATCAATTTGAGAATAATAGCCTAATAAGCTTTTATAATGACTCTCGGCAACAGCTCGCTATTCACTTAAATAAACAAACTACGCGCTTTTATCTATTTGAGTTTCAGCAAGCAGGCAAGCCCGCTGAGTTGAAAATTGAAAAAGCCGCAGGGGGGCGTATTAATATGCAAGCTGACGGTTTACTTGGCTATCAGTTTTTACTTTGGAAAAAGCGCAGAGAGCGTTTATCAGGAGTTTAAGGCGATAACTTTAATGAGAATAGCTCGTCAGTCGACTTTGCTATAAAGGTGACCATCTTACGGTCACTTTTTGCTTTAGACATCATTTATACATATGCATGCTATGTGATACCAATTCGCAATAATACTTAAATATTTTGAAGCATCAAACCTGTCGCTAACAAGGTTTTATTGCTTCAAAAGAGATCACTTAATTAAGCGTATTGGTATAACCGTACTGTTGAGTTTTATTGAATCATGATCTAGATCAATAAAATTACTGGGCAGATTATTATACTCCCGCGCTTCATTATCGTATTAATTCATGCAACCGACTTGTACTCGGTTCGATGTATGGAGCTTTCATGTCGTCACCTATTTTGACCACTCGTCCTTTTACGCCTGAGTTGTTATCACCAGCAGGTAGTTTAAAGAATATGCGTTATGCCTTTGCCTATGGTGCAGATGCTGTTTACGCTGGGCAACCTCGTTATAGTCTTCGTGTTCGAAACAATGAGTTTGACCTAGATAACCTGCAAATCGGTATTAACGAAGCGCACGCGCAAAATAAAAAATTGTATGTGGTGTCGAACATTGCTCCTCACAATGCCAAAGTTAAATCGTACCTACGAGATATTGAGCCAGTCATTGCGATGCAGCCAGATGCACTGATCATGTCTGATCCTGGGCTTATCATGTTGGTGCGTGAAAAGTGGCCAGACATGCCGATTCACTTATCTGTGCAAGCGAATGCAGTCAACTATGCCACGGTGAACTTTTGGGCTCAGCAGGGTATTGAGCGAGTTATTTTATCGCGTGAATTATCGCTTGAAGAAATCGCTGAAATTCGTGAACTATGCCCAAATACAGAACTTGAAGTGTTTGTTCACGGTGCACTATGTATGGCGTACTCTGGCCGTTGTTTGTTATCAGGTTATATTAATAAACGCGATCCAAACCAAGGCACTTGCACTAATGCATGTCGTTGGAATTACGATGTGAAACCCGGCACCGAAAATGAAACTGGCGAAATGGTGCATAAAATCGACCCTAAAGCGGTGATCCCAACACTTGGGGATGGTGCACCAAGTAACGAAGTGTTTATGCTTGAAGAGCAAGGCCGTCCTGGCGAGTACATGCCTGCTTTTGAAGACGAGCATGGTACTTACATTATGAACTCAAAAGACCTACGTGCAGTTCAATATGTTGATCAGCTTACAAAAATGGGCGTGCATAGTTTAAAAATTGAAGGCCGAACTAAGTCTTTCTACTATGTTGCTCGTACTGCGCAAGTATATCGTAAAGCCATAGATGATGCGGTTGCTGGTCGCCCATTTGATGCAAACTTATTTAAAACTCTCGAAAACTTAGCACACCGTGGTTATACCGAAGGGTTTTTAAAGCGCCATGCACATCAAGACTATCAAAACTATGAGTACGGTCATTCGGTATCAGATAAACAGCAGTTTGTGGGTGAGGTATTAGGCCGCAACGATAATGGCTTAGTTGAAATTGATGTAAAAAATAAATTCTGTACTGGTCACTCACTCGAGCTTATGACGCCAAAAGGGAATATCAACTTCAAGCTAGATTTTATGGAAAACAAAAAAGGCGAAGCCATTAGCGATGCAAAAGGCTCAGGCCATATTGTTAAAATTCCTCTGCCAGAAGATATCGATTTAGATCACGCAATTTTGATGCGCAATCTTGATGCTAACCAAGATACGCGTAATCCTTTTAAAACAGCCTAAAGTAAACATGCGCTAAGTGAGTTTAAACTGACTTAGCGCATACATTTAATCTATATTATCAATACATTGTCCTTTTGGGTTTCCCCTCTAATTATTTTAATTCAGGGTATAAGTAAACGTTTCGAGTAGCGCACTAATATTCGTTTAAAATTGACCGTTTGAATTATCAAGCTAATGCTCACTAAGCCAATTCCAAGCCAGCCAATTTGCTGAAATTGCTCATTTAAAATCACAATAGCCAGTATGGTGGCGATGATAGGCTCAAGTAAAGTAATGAGCACGGCTTGGCTGGCCGCGATGGTTTTTAAGCCAATACTAAATAGCCAATAACCTAAAAACATCGGTACTATGGCCATGTAAAGCGCCACGCAGGTGTTGGTAACTGAGGCAAAAAGCGCATCTCCAGTGATCAATAACGAAGGCAAAAGCACACACGCAGCGCCGCCAAATAGGCTTGCCATAGTCGCTCTTGAATGAACGCCGTTGCTAATTAAACGTTTGGCAACCCATGAATAACCTGCATAGGTAAGCCCTGCAATTAAGCCAAGTAAAATGCCGATGTTTTGGCTAAACAGCCCCTTAGCAGCAAGGTTATGCTCTTTACCTAACGCGATAAAGCCAATACCAATAGCACCAAAGCAAAAGCTGACTAGCCAGCGAGTTGCAATGGGCTTTTTCTCAATTAAGTATTCTAATAAGACGGTAAATAAAGGCGCACTGGCAATCGAAACAACAGTACCAATTGCCACACCAGCACTATTCATAGAGGTATAAAATGCCAGCGGATAAATAGCAACACAGGCTGAACCTAGTAGGGTTAGGCTGTAGTGCTTACGTAACGTACTCGCATTGTTTATTAGCTGTTTTAGTGAGGTTAAACAAAGTAATACGCCGCCAACCCCCATCGCAAACGCACCTATTGCAAAAGGGCTAATGTCTGGTGCAAAGCTTGCGGCCGTGCCTGTTGTGCCCCAAAACACACTGGCAACTAAAACGGCAATGGTCGCGATGGTATGGTTCATTGATAATTCGCTTTAAATTTAAGATATCAAAAGCATAATCAAAATTGATGCACAATTTTTGACAAAAAGGACGGTTTTGTTGGCGTTAAAAACTAAAGTTACTTTTTGAATTTACTTGGTGATAAACCAAAGTACTTTGAAAAACTGCGGCTAAAAGATGAAAGCTCATTGTAACCAACTAACTCACTAATACGTTGTAACGGATAGTCGGTATGACTGAGTAAGGCTTGGGCTTTTTCCATTCGCTGTTTAGTTACATAGTGCATGACAGTCAATCCGGTTTGTTGCTTAAACAGCAGTTTAAATTGTGTTGGGCTCAAACAGGCAATGCTGGCAAGGTGTTTGATATGAAGAGGAGTGCTTAGATGACTGTCAATATAAAGCAGTGCCTCACTAATTCGGCTGTCGACCTTAGGCTGCATAATTTGCTCAGTTAGCAGCAAATTGAAGGTGTTAAACATGGCAAGTTCTAATTCACGATTAACCGCTTGCTCAAGTTGCTTTGCCACAAACTGCAAAAATGCCCAAAGTGATTGATTAATTGCGAACACGCAGCGCTCAGCAGTGGCTAGGTTATCTGGTAGCTTTGGCATATCGGCCACCACAAATCGCGCCTCTGGCATTGCGTTAAACAGGTGTGTTTGCGAGGCTTTGACAACCACGCATTCACCGGGGGCGACTTTACCTTGAAAATCACCCACACTAATAGCAATCACACCTTTTAAGGGCAGTACAAGTTGATGATAGTCATGGCTATGACTAACAGGCTTAGTACTGTAAGAGCGGATAGATAGATTGCCTTGCATCATTTTGTGATAACCGTTTGCTGAATAACGCTATTATGCCTGTTTGCGAGGGATGATCAATTTTAGGCCATTAACGGGGTTAGCACATGCTCGTAGGCAATCATTAGTGCGACATAAACCAACAAAATAGCCATCAGCTTATTAAACACATTAAAAACACCCGGCCGTGATACTTGCTTGCCAAGCATTAAGCCCGCTAACGAGTAACTTGTAGGAGCTCCAAAGGCAAGAATGGCTAAAATAAGAGACCAAAATACGATTGCAGCGCCGGTAATATCTGCGCTTGGGAACTGAATCGTAGCAATTGGCAAAGTGGCCACCAAGGCTTTTGGATTTAATAGCTGCATAAACAGGCCATCGAAAAAGCTGAGTGAGGCATCCGCTGAGGTATCATTCACCTGTACTTTTGCTTTTGCAACCTTCCAAGCAATATACAAAATATAGCCGCAACCAATTAAGCTCACATAAGGCAAAAACTGCGGATTGATCACTTGTAAGCCAAGGTAGCCAAGCAGAACAAATAAGATAAACATCGCGCTACCCACGCCAATAAAAAATCCAAGGTGTGAACGAGTTTGTTTATTTAAGCCACTACTTAAGCCGAGTAAATTGATTGGCCCAGGGGTGTACATAATGCCAATTGCATATGCAAAAATATCTGCCATAACAGCTCCAAATCAGTAATTTAGCTCTATCTACGAGCCCATTGCAGTTGAAATTGTTTTGGTGTCATACCGAATACTCGTTTGAAGTTACGATTGAGGTGACTGGCATCTGCAAAGCCAGATTCAACCGCTACGCTGGTGGCATCGCGGCCAACTTGTAACGCTCTACGGGCATAATTAATACGACAGTTCAAAACATATTGATGTGGAGTAATACCGAAGTGCTCGCGAAAGCGGCGGATAAAATGAAATTTCGACATAGTGGCAGCATGGGCAATGTCATCAATAGCAATGTCATTGTCGATATTTGCCAAAATATAGTCTTTTGCGCGCAGAAGTAAGCTATCAACTCGGGTGCTTAAAGCCGGTAAATCAAGGCTGCCGTTGAGCCTGACTAAAGACTGCGCCATTTGCAATACTGCAGCTTCTCGCTCTATTTTGCTGGTGCTATTGGTTTGTAAAAGCATTGATAAGTGAATCACTTGATTACGTAGTAATGGATCAGCATACAAGGTGTTTGCCATACGTAATGTGCAGTCTTGCTTATACCCTAGTGCTTTGAACAAAGGCTGAAATTCATCGGGATGAATGTACAGCATTAGATACTCTAGGTTTTGCTCAGTGCCAGAGTGACCATCGTGAATATCTTCAGGATTAAACAAAATGACATTGCCAGGTACGCTTTTATAAAACGCATTACGACAAAAGAAATCTTGCCGCCCCTGTAGGGTAATACCAATTGAATACTCTTCGTGAGCATGTTTTGCATAGGTAAAATCACTCATAGTCGCAGTCAACATCGAGATGCTCTGATGCTGTTCGTTGTTAATGTACTTGAAGTGATTGTCTTTGCTCACAGATGCTCCTGAAGGTTGTGCGCTTCGTTATTATTCCTACGCCAATATAGCGAAGCAGGCAACCTAAAAACTTGAACAAAATTGCTGATATTGATTTAAAGAGATTTATTTTTAACTAAATAACAGCAAATAGCAGTGATGATTTTATTTATTTTTCAATTTCTTATAAATAGTTCCGGTCTTGCTTTTCTTATATTTGATTTTAGTGTGAATGTTTTTATCCCTAACTTGGGTCTTTTAAATAAGCAGTAAAGTGGGGGTTAAATGAATTTACGTACAGCAAATAATTTAGTGGTTGCACTTATCACTATCAGTTTTTCGTTATTGGGCTTGTCTTTTATCTTAGGGGCAAACCCCAATGCCATTGGCAGTATATTTTCGTTTTATGGTTTAGACGCTCAGGTGCCTGCTCATTTAATGAGTATGATAGCAGGCTTTGCATTTTGTTTTGTTGGCATTACCAGCCTTCATTCACATTTGGGGTTTATTAATAAAGCGCTTCCGACCGTTACCGCACTTGCTATCTCACTGGTATGTTTAATAACTCTGTTTGGCGCTAACCGTTGGCTAGCTAGTGAAGGGGGCTTCCCTGTGATTGGTTCGGGGCAGGGGATCATTAAGTATTTTGCTGTTATTCCACTGTTTATATTTGTGTTTTACAAAGATGCTTTAACTGATAAAGCGCATATTGCTTTGAATTATGCATCGATGGCATTAGTGCTGGTTTGGATTGGCGCCATGAAGTTTTTTGCTTTTGAAGCGAAGGGAATTGTGAGCCTTGTAGAAACATCGCCGTTTATGTCGTGGTTGTATCAGGTTTTTAGTGTGCAGGGTGCATCGAATGTGATTGGCGTGTTTGATATTGTCAGTGTGCTGTTGCTTTTTGTTGGCTTGTTAATTAAGAACAACAAACTAATAGTGTTAGCTGGGCTTGCCTGCTGTGCTGTTTTTATCATGACACAAACATTTTTAATTACCGCACCGAATGCGCTTAGCAGTACAACCGTTTTAGCAGGACTTGGTCAATTTGTCATTAAAGATCTGTGGTTTATTGCGAACTTAGTGATTATCTATCACTTAGCTGTAATTAATAAAACAGCTAATCAAACAGCAGAATAAAATAATAAGGCCTCATTAGAGGCCTTTAAAATGAGAACTAAACAACGACAACGGCTTTTTGCTTTTGAACTTTAGAAAACTCAAGGGCATCGTTGAGATTGTTAAATTCAAAGTCAGTAGGTTCTTCAACATTTAAAGTACCCGACGCAATGTCATTAAGGAGCTTTTCGCCATCACTTACAAGACGTTGCCATTGCTGTGTATCACCATAATCGTGTAATGCGCCAAGGGCAATTTCATGATAAGAAATAGTACGTGTGAATGGCTCATCGACTGGGGTTTCAATACGCCCTAAAATACTGATCACATGACCATTTGCTTGTAGGAGTGGCACTAACTTTTTAGCTTCTTCAGGGCCGTTAGCATCAAAGAGTGCAAAGTAGCCACCCTCAGAAGGCGCGTCGCGTAATACTAACTTAACGCCAAGCTTTTCTGCTTGCTCTGCCGTTAAGCTTTTTGATAATGCATGAACTTCAAAGCCACTGTGGTTCAGCATTTGCGTCAGTAGTTTATTAACAGCCCCCATGCCGGTAACTAATACTTTTTCGCCTTTGCGTAATGGTATTTTGCTAAAGGCTTGCCATGCAGTAAGAAGTGGGCAAGGCAATGCAGCAGCAACATTAGCAGCTAACTCTTTTGGTACCTGCATAACACGTTCAGCATAAAGCACCGAGTGCTTAGCAAAGCTGCCGTTTTCACTTAAGCTATGATGATAAGCGACTGTTTTACCAATTAGTTTGCTATCGACGCCATCGCCTACCTGCTCAACAACCCCAGCACCGTCTACGCCTGGCGTGTGTGCATCTGGCCAATTAATAGGATTTGCTTGAATAAACTTCCAATCAACTGGATTGATACCAATCGCAAGGTTGCGGACTAAAATTTGCCCTGCTTTAAGTGCTGGTACAGCTTTTAATCCCAAAGCGAGTGCTTTATCAGCCCCTTGAAATTGCCAAGCTTGAGTTGTTTTTACTTCATCATGATCCCATTCAGGAGCAAAATCCGGGTTTGCTTGCCTGTCGCCGCAGCTAAGGGCATTAATTTGATTAATCTCGTCTTGGCTTAAGCTAAGCGAAAGGGCTTTTAAGTTGGTAGCCATATTTTCGCGTTTGGTCGATGACGGTATCGTCACCATGTCATGCGCTAATTCCCAAGCAATGACCACTTCAGCGGTGCTCACTTGGTGTTTGTCTGCAATCGCTTTAATGGTTGGATCTTTAAGTACTTTACCTACCGCAAATGGCATATAGCCGGTAACGAGAATGTCGTTTTGCGCACAAAAATCACGTACCTTTTGATTGGTTAGGTATGGATGTACTTCTACTTGATTGGTAAATAACGCGCCTTTTGGCAAAATATTTAAGGCTTCTTCCATTTGTGCAATGGTAAAGTTTGAAACACCAATTTTTTTCGTTAAACCAAGCTCTTTTGCTGATTGTAACTCGGTTAAGTACTCATCCATGCTTTCGCCATTGGCTGGGCTTGGCCAATGAATAAGCAGTAAGTCGATGTAATCTAGTTGGAGCTTAGTCAGGCTTTCTTTTACGCTGCTAATAAAGTCCGTTTTATTTAACTTATCATTCCATACTTTGGTGGTAATAAATAACTCACCACGTGCAACACCACTGTCTTTAATCGCTCGGCCAACAGCTTCTTCGTTACCGTAAATTTGCGCGGTGTCGATGTGTCTAAAGCCCTCTTCAATAGCTGTTAGCACACTTTGATATGCAACTTCGTCTTGTAATCTAAATGTACCAAAACCCAGTTTTGGCATAATTGATTGTGACATCATAACTCCTTAATTATGGAACTTGGGCAAAACATATTCGCCGATGTGCTTTAATGCCCATTCGATGGGTAATTCGTTACGTCTAAAGTGCAGGCCAATGTGATTCACACCGGCATTTTTCATTGCCTTTAGTTATGACATGAGTCCGTTAATGCTTGTTTCAACCCCTAAAGAGGGGCGATTGAATAGCGATATTATTGCTAGGAAAGTCTTTACGAAAAACAGCAGGGATAACAAAACACCTTTGTCGTTTTTGCAAAGGTGTTTTAATCGTTATGAATTAGCTTCTTCTTTTGAAAGGGTAAAGTATGCGCGAGTGACAGGGTAGGCAATTTGTGAAATCAGTGCTGTGCCCCAAAGTAAGTTGCCAATGAGCGAAGGCACATGGGGTAAAATGGGAATGGTAACTAAAGCGAGTATAACGCCAAACATTCTTACTTTAGCTGTTGCAAAACGATGGGCTACACGGTGTTCGATTATTAACTGGATCCACAATAAACTCAATAAGTAGCCTGCTAACCCTACACAGCCAATGACACCATATTTAAGTGGGTAAGGTTGCCAAAACCCAGCTTTCACTTCGCCGGCGAGCGCAACGCCGACCATAACTGCACATAACATTAAAAATAGGTGTGCTAACCACCAACTTACGAGTGTCCATTTATGCTGATTCTTAGGTTTACCATTGCCAACAAAGTCAAAGTAAATCCAGCATTGAACAAATACTGCAATACCGCCAAACATAAAGTTAGCCAGTACAGAGGGGTCGACTTTATAAATTCCTTTTTCTGATAAAGTAATCACCAATTTAAAGAAACCTTCGCCTACGACAATGAGCAGAAAAAGGGCAAAGCGCTCAGACATATGCCCAAGGCGTGGTAAAAAACGTTTATTTTCAAGTACACCAATTTTTGGAGCCATATACAAAACTTGGATAGCGGCAATCGCAGTGCCAAATACCCAATAACGATAGGGTGCAGGCATAAAAGCTGTGGTCGCAAAGATAATGGCAAGTGCAAAGTAGTTACGGCTCACACTGCGTGCTAATTTTGTTGATTCGACCCCCAGTTGATTGGTGCGATGAAATAAATACGCTGTAATAAGTCGGTTAGCTGCATAGGCCAATGCAAAATATGTCCAGCCTTTGTCAAGTACATGGGGAATAGAGGCTGCCATAACCATGGCGGTGACAATTTGGCAGGCCATGATCAGCCGATGTTTTACATCGGTACTGACATAGAGTGAGTTAAAAACGCTGGAGTCAGCCCACGCGAACCATACGGTGATGAATAAACCTGCAAAAGTAAGAAAACCACTTAAATGTAAGTGGTCGCTTAAAAAATTACCTAGCAGAAAAATGATTACCACATGGATAAGATCATAAAATAATTCAACCCAATGAACATGGTCATGTGAACTTTTTAAATCTAGGTGATGCTTAGGTAAGCGCCACATTGGGTGGTTTTCTAATGCCATAATTGATCCTATCTATTTACTTTCGACAATAATTGCAGTGATGGTGGTTTCACCCTCATTTTTGACTTGATGAGTCCATGCGTCATGCCACATCACATAGCCATTGGGGATCTCAAGTGTTGTTTGTGACTCTTTAGTACTGATGGTTGCCTTTCCACCTGTCTCAAAGTAGACAGTTTCAGCATTATGCTTATGCCAATTATCTTGCTCACCTGGTGCTAAAGTCATACGCAAAACAAGTACTTCACTGTTATCTAGCAATACTTCATAGTGATTAGGTGAAGCAATATGTGCATGGGGGAGTTGTGCTGAAAAGGCATGTGGTGAGCACATCATTATGCTCACCAAGCCAATCAGCAAAGTTGTAAATTTGCTCATGGCTACTCTCTACTTATGCATACCGCGAATTGGATAGTTATTTTTTGGGTCGCGTATCCAGCTAAGCCCACTTACCAAGGTTGCTAAATCAGGTCTTACAAATGGGTTATTAGAATAATCAACCACATGTACATTACCTTGCTCGTTAACCACAAACAGAGCAGGCTCTGCGAAAGGGTGATCTGTTTCTTGCGGTGAACGGGGATCAGATATGTAAGTACCTAATGTTTGCATTTGCTCTGTAGTCAAACCGTAAGCAAGTGGAAATGACACAGATAACTGTTCTAAATGCGCTTCTAACTGCTCTTTGCTATCACCTGAAACAGCAATTACATCAACACCCGTTTCTAATAGCGCAGCTTTGTACTGCTCGAGGCTGTTTAAATAGCGAGTACATAAAGGGCAATGCTTACCACGATAAACAACAACAAGCTGCCAGCTTGCACCGTGTTGAGGTTGACCAAGAACAGCCTCTTCACCATTCAAAAGTGCAGCACTAATACTAGGAAATGCACTGCCCGGATGGAGTTTATTGCTATAAACAGATTCGTTACTCATGAGTGCTCCTTAAAAGTTCTCGTTTAAGTGTTTTTCAAAGCGCGCAAAGTCGCTGTCAATGTCTGCATTTTTCATCACGTCAAAACAGGCGAAAGTAGGTAACCCTTGCATACCGAAAAACTTAAAGTTCATATGCATTGGGAAAACAAGGTCATCAACACTTTTACCTTCAAAAAAGTCAGTGGCATCTGCAAATGATTCTGCAGGTGCATTTAAAGTCAGCGACATCATGTATTGAGTGTTATTCAAGGTGCCGCCTTTACCGTAATTGGCTTTTGGATTGTCTTGATGACGACCATCACCATGGCAAAGCGCTCCACCCATGCCCGCGGTGTACACTTCATCCATGTATTTTTTGAATGACCAAGTCATGCCCATCCAATTAATAGGTGATTGCAAAAAGACGATATCTGCCCATTGATGGTTCTCAAGTTCAGTTTCTACATCAAATTCGTCTTGTGTATTAACCACCCGAGTTTGATAGCCTTTTGCTTGAAAAAAAGCGTCGGCTTTTTCGATTAAAGCAGCATTTAACTTACCTTCAGAAAAAGGGTAATAGTGATGTGCGTTAAGAATTAATACGTTTTTCATAGTTGAGTATCCGTTTGCTAGTTACTTTATCGTGTTCAAAATACATTCTGTGGTATATAATAGTAACCTAGATTATTTAATCAACCAGTTACCTTTTTGTAACTAGGCTGAAAAATGCGAGGATGTTTTGGAAAGTTCAGTAGAAACAGATAGTAAGGGTAGAAAAAAAGTTTTAAATGCTTGCATGGAGCCGTGTGCTATTGAAAAAGGCATGCGTTTGATTGGCGGTAAATGGACGGGCTCTATTATCTATCATTTAAAAGATGGCCCTGTGCGCTTTAATGATTTAACGCGCATGCTGGGTGGTGCAAGTAAAAAAATGATCGACCAACGTCTAAAAGAGCTTGAAAGTAGAGCGATGATCACCCGTCATGTTATTAGTACGCGTCCGATAGCGGTGACCTATGAGCTTACTGACTTTGGCCGCTCAGCACTGCATATTCTTGATGAGTTACGGGTTTGGTCTGAATCGAATGAGATTTAACGCCAGTACTTTGCACTGGCGTTCATTATTTACGGAAAAGAGTAGCGTACAATTCGTTTTACTACAGAAAAGTACTGGCGAAAGAAGCCACCGGTATTGTAGTGGATGCCGTGCTCTTTAAAGATAGCTTGCACCTTAGGGGCTATTTCGCGGTAGCGCTTTGCTGGTAAGTCTGGGAATAAGTGGTGCTCTATTTGATAGCTCAAGTGCCCAGTCATTACATGAAACAGGTTACCCCCTTTGATATTTGATGAGCCCAACGCTTGGCGGTAATACCACTGACCTTGCGATTCATTTTCGCAGTCTTGCTGGTTAAATGTTTCAACTTCACCGGTAAAGTGCCCGCAAAAGATAATGGTTGAGGTCCACAGGTTACGTAATAAATTAGCCGCTAGGTTACCTGTGAAAACCCACAAAAATAAAGGCCCAGCAAGCAATGGAAAGAGCAGGTAGTCTTTCACTAACTGGCGTGCTCCTTTACTAAAAAAGCGCTTTTTTAGTTCGCTGTGCGGTACTTTGTAATCGCGGTCATCTTTTTTCTTGCCAAAAAATACTCGCTCGGCTGCCATTTCATGGTACGACACACCCCATTGGAACAGCACACTGAGCAATAGGTAAGTGACAAATTGCCACAGGTTTTTTACTCGCCAACGAAAGTCATTCGATAAGCGCAGTAATCCATAACCGAAGTCGCGATCTTTACCAATAATATTGGTATAGGTGTGGTGCTCGTAGTTGTGAACGCGGTTCCAACTAGCCCCATCGCACGCTATATCCCACTCGTAAGACTTTGAATTTATGTATTTATCATTCATCCAGTCATATTGGCCATGCATCACATTATGGCCAATTTCCATGTTGTCGAGGATTTTTGCTGTGGCTAAACTAAGCACACCCACGAGCCATAAAACAGGCTGAAGAAAGCCTAGCATTAATAGAATTCGGCCACTCCATTCAAACACTCGTTGGCAAACAATAACGCGGCGAATGTATTTTGCATCTTGCTCACCGAGTTTTGATTTTACATCTGCTTTAACGCTATCGAGTTGAGCTGCTAATTTTTCAAAATTGACTGTTTTTGTTGTCTTCATGCTGATAACTCCACGTCACTGACTGGTTGCGATATACAAAGTTGAATTAACTGCTCTGAGCTATCAGAGAGCTCACCGGTACGAATATCACGCACGATGCCTTGCTTTTTAACGCATTGGCATTGATGGCAAATGCCCATACCACAGCCAACTGTCACTGGTTGCTTATTCGCTTGTAAGTGGGTCAGTAAGGTTTGTTGGTTATCAATCGTGAATGTTTTGCCCTGATGAGTGAGTGTTAGTTCGTGCTTATCAGAGGTTGCTAAAACAGCGGGGACTGCACTGAAATGCTCACTGTCGATAGGCGTATCTAATTGCTTAGCTAAAGCGGCTGCTTGGTTATACAAAGCAGCTGGGCCGCACACTAACCAGTGTTTATGCGCATTTGTTGTCAGCCATGTCGTCGCATCGCCATCTTTGTTGCGCTCAAGTAAGTGATAATCAAAATTGCTCAGTGATTGTTTTAGTTGCTCAAGCTCATCTTTAAGCCAGTGGCTGTTTGGTTTTGCATAATAAAGCAAGGTTATGGTTTTTTTGCTATCAGCGGGTATAGATTTAAGCATAGCTATAAATGGCGTAATGCCAGAACCACCGGCAAGCATAATTAAAGAGCGAGCAGTGTTTGGCATAACAAACTGGCCTTTAGGCTCAGAAATATTAAGCCATTGTCCAGACTTCAGACTAGTTAGCTTTGATGTAAACGCGCCTACCTCTTGACTGCGGATCAGTAACCTAATTTGACCTTGCTGTTTTGCCATGTGTGGTTCGCTGGCTATAGTAAATACACGCGTTAGCAATCGCCCATTTGTTTGTATAGTTAACGCAATATGCTGGCCTGCTTGATGAATTGGCCATGCTTTTTCTGGTTCAAGAACCAGCTCAACATTTTGCTCAGCAAACACTTGTACGTGTTTTACTTGTGCACGAAAGTAGCCTTCGCGCCAGCCAGGTTTAAAGCACTGGATCACAGGTTCCCAGTATCCAGCCCATGATTGATGATGTAATAAGTGTTTTGATAATGAATTAAATAACGCGCTCATTTTTTGCCTTTAACTTACAGGTGTACGCTCACTTAGCGAACAAGTGTAAGCTGAAAAGTGATAATTGCAAGTCTAATTTGAGTATTAGCTCTAAATTGACGGAGCTATATGCAACTTTTAAGAATTTAAATGTGATAAGGAGAGCTTTAGGAATAGCTGCTTTTTTTAATTCATGGGGATATGCTTGATAGGTTCAGCTCATGCAGGTAATTATTTAGTGAAGTGAGAGTGTAGAGCTCATTTACAGGACGTGTTTGAATTTGGCTATAAAGCTTAACAACAATAGCCAGTTTAGTTTGCAGCTTTGCCACCGGCCCTATTGGCAAAGCTAAATTGACAGTTTGAGATGTAAGATGAGGTATTCGTTGTTTTGCGAGTCAATTCAACCTAATTATTATGCAAACATTATCCCATCTGGGTTTTGTTTGAAGCTATCCTTACTCTCTAGATTGCGCCACACCTTTTCGTGAAAGTAAAACGCAACCGTATTGACCGCAGGCTCAACAATGGCAACCAAGCCACCAATTAAAAAACTACCTGTTAAAAAGTAGGTCACTGTAAACGCGATTGTGAAGTGCATTATTGCAAAAGTAACTGTTTTAATCATTTTGAATACCCTAACTCTCATAATTTGATGAGTTTAGTATTGCTCATTATTTTTAATCTTTAAAATGGAATAAAAAGATTGTTGTAATCGGAAAAGTGGATTGTGAATTTCACGGTAATGCTCAGGAAGTTTTATTTCAAATTCTACGAACTCAAATAGAAGTAGATGGTGAGAGTTGTTCGGAAATATGCTTGTCAGTTGGGGCAATAAACTGCGTATTGCTCACGACAATTTAAGGCGGATCTTGAGGGCTATAAAGAGTAGTAAGCTTATATAATTAAATGACTTAAGTTTATTTTAAGTTTAAACAAGTACAGTAGAGTTTCGCTAATAAGTAAACAAGATAATTTTAGATAGCTCATTTTTTGTTTTAGATCATTACAGCAAGAGCGCTCAAAGGATAGCTTAATTGTGAGTCTATATTACGTATAAATTGGGCACTTATCTAAAGGCGTTTTTACTAAAGAGGCATTATGAATATTAAAAATACAACGACTCATTACAATACTTTTTCTATTGTATTGCACTGGCTTATGTTTATTTTAATCGTCACTGTTTTTGGCAGTATTGAATTGCGCGAGTTATTTGATAAAGGTACAGAAACCCGCGACGCTTTTAAGATGTGGCATTTTATGTTGGGTTTAGCTGTTTTAGCCCTAGTAAGTATAAGGTTAGTGGTGCGTGTACTGGCAGGCTCAACGCCTGCGATAAAACCTGAGCCTGCAAAGTGGCAAAATACATTGGCTAAACTAGTGCACCTTGTGCTCTATGTCTTCATGATTGCAATGCCAATAGCTGGTTGGCTGATATTGAGTATGGCTGGTAAACCAGTGCCATTTTTTGGCTTAGAGCTTCCTCCACTAGCAAGTGAAAATAAAGACCTTGCTAAAACGATTAAAGAATTACACGAGACAGTGGGTGAAGTTGGCTACTACTTAATAGGTATACATGCCGCTGCTGCATTAGTTCATCATTACTTTTTGGCAGATAATACCTTAAAACGTATGTTACCTCTAAAAAGTGAACATTTAGATAAGTCTGAGTAGTTAAACCTTGATGCCACATACCATGATTTATCGTGTTATGTTTATGGCGCAAAGAGCCACTATTGCCACTTTCTTCAATCACACTGAAGAGAATTAGTTAGCGAACATCGTAAAAGCTATAACTGACTAATTCTCATACTCGCTTTCTATTTCACTAAAAAATAGTGCTACTTCTTATAGACTTACAAATAAATAGTGCTTCATAATTATATTCCTACCTATTGGTAGTTTTTATTATAATTTATTTTTTTGGGTCTTAATTTAAGGATATATAGAGCGATGATGAAATTTAGGATGCTAGGTTATTTTGTTTTTTTTCTTTTAATATGTAGTTTTCATGGTGCAGCGCAAGATAGCAAGCCTAATCAAGTCACTATCACTGCGCTAGATGAAGGGGTGTGGCTGCATACATCTTATTATACTTACCCAAATGGTACACGATTTCCTTCAAATGGTTTAATTGTTAAAGAAGGAGATAGTTTGACACTTATCGACACTGCGTGGGGAGAGTTACTCACTTTAGATCTTCTCGAAGCAATACACTCTGAAATTAAACTACCAGTAAGCAAAGCATTCGTTACACATGCCCACGGCGACCGAGCTGCAGGAGTTGATGTACTTGAATCTAAGGGGGTCGATGTTTTTGCCCATCCATTAACTGTTCAGCTAACGACAGAGCAAGGAGCGGCAGTGCCAAACAATACCATTAAAGAGCTTAAAGAAGCAGGCTCAGTTGTTAAATTTGGCTCACTTGAGTTGTTTTATCCAGGGGCTGGGCATGCAATGGACAATGTTATGGCATGGTTACCTGAAAAAAGAATTTTATTTGGTGGTTGTGCGGTTCGATCACTTCAGTCATCATCTGTTGGTAACTTAGTTCATGGCGACATTCATTCTTGGCTAAATATTACAAAGCAATTAAATAAACAATTTAAAAGCGCAGTGATGGTTGTTCCTGGGCATGGTGATGTAGGCGGATATGAGTTGCTCTCTCATACAGAAAAATTAATATCCGATCATCTTAAATAGACGTTGATGATGGTGGCTTTAAACTAAATCTGAACAGTTTAAAGCCCCTTTATTTCCTTGTGGTCTGCGCTCAAAAAGTACGTAAAATCCAACGTGAAAGTAACTTTAAATTCGCTTTGTATTATTTCAAACTCGTCTTGCCGAATTTGACTGGTAATGAAAAATGAACCTGCAGATACTGTTAATTAAAAGTAAATACTTTTAAATTTGAACACACATCTAAAGGTTGAATATGCACACAATAAATAAAAAGGCATTAGCAGTTGCTGTCGCTTTAGCTTGCTCATTACCTGTACATGCACAAAACGAAAATCAGCAGGATATTGACAATAAAGTATCAAAAGAGCCGCAAAGTGGCTTAGAAATCATTTCTGTTACGGCAACAAAACGCAAAACGAAGTTGATGGAAACACCGGTAGCAATTACGGCGTTAACAGAAGCTGAGCTTAAAAAAAATGGTGTTAATAATATTAAGGATATTGCGAACCTTGTTCCTAGTCTTGATATTTCAACAGCAACCGACCAATCAGCACCCGTTATTTCAATGCGCGGGGTACGCTCAACCAACCTAACAGAGCTAGGTGATCCTGCGGTTGGTGTGCACTTAGATGGGGTGTATTCACCGAGAATGCAAGGTGCGCTTGCATTGATGTACGATATTGACCGTGTTGAAGCATTACGTGGTCCTCAAGGCACCTTATTCGGCCGAAATTCTACGGTTGGTAGTATTAATGTTATATCTGCAAAGCCACAATTTGAAAATTTCTTTGGCAATGTGAATGTTGAGGCAGGTAAGTACAACAGCAAAAACATTGATGGCGTTGTTAATATTCCAATTAACGAGGAATTTGCAGTTCGTTTCGCAGCAAAAGGTTTGAAGCGAGATTCTTATTTAGAAGGCTACTATGATCCTAACCAATACGATACTCGCAGGCTTTCTGATGATGTATTAAATGCACCTGTAATATCAGAAGACTCTTATCAAGGTGTTGGTCAAACTGTTACTCAAAGAGAAAACTGGTGGATTGATGGTGCTGGTACCGATCCAGAAGCACAAAAAGTTCGCGCATTAACACCTGCAGATAAAAGTGATTTTTATAACAATGCAGATGAATATTCATTCCGTGTGAGCACACTTTGGGAGCCATTAAATGGTAATTTCTCAAACCATACGGTTTTCCAAAAGTACGTAAATAACAGCAACAATAATCTTGATTTAGTTAACTGTGATAAGTTAAGAGGACGTCCAGCTGAAATGGGGGGCGATTGCTCAAATTTCTTGCCAAGTGACAACACTTATCAAGCGGTTGTGAATGTTCCTGGACAATTAGATTTAGACATCACTTATCTTCGCAACACATTAAATTATAACCTAAATGATGAATACAATATCGTTTGGTTGATGGGTTATGAAGACATGAAAAGAGAGTCAGCACAAGACAGTGAAGTAGGTCTTGACCCATGGGATGGTGCAACCTACTTTTTAAACGGCACTGGGGCTGAATCATTTTCAACAGAATTACAACTTCAATCTGATGAATATGGTGACTTCATATGGATTGTAGGGGCAAACTACTTCCACGAAAAAACCACAACCGTGGGTTATTATGATAATCCAATGGATGATAAAGCGTTTTGGGATCAACCTGATCGCTCAACAGATGCATTTGCCATTTTTGGTCAAGGAACATACAAACTAACCGAGAAGTTACATGCAACTTTAGGCTATCGTTTTAGTGATGAAACTAAGCAAGACAAAGGCGGCAGAACGTATCGATGCTCAAATGCCGATGGGTGTGCTGTAGGTTGGTTAAATAGAACAGACCTAAACAATCTGCCAGTCGACTATTACGAAGACCCATCTATATATGCGTCCTACTTTGAAAATGACAACAAAGGAAGCTGGCAACATCATGACTTCCGTGTTGGCTTAGATTATGACATTTCATCAGAAACCATGCTGTATGCATATTTAGCGAGTGGCTTTAAAGCGGGTGGTATTGGTGATGTATACGAAGTAGTTAACGATAGAACCGGTGATGTTACCCGGTTTGAAACGAAGTTTGATCCAGAAGAAGTATTAACGTGGGAGCTAGGGGCTAAATCAAGCTTTTTTGATAACTCACTGAATTTAAAAGCTGCTTTTTTCTATACAGACTATACAGATATGCAATACGCATCGGTTGGTTCGATCGGTAATGTTGAACGCTTATCAGTGGTGGAAGATGATAACGGAACACCGATTTTAGGTGATGATGGCGAGCCTCTTCTTGATTATCAAAATCAACCTGTGATTGCTTATTACACTCAGAATGTTCCAGCATCAACAATTAAAGGTATTGAATTTGAATTTGACTGGAAGCCATATCCAAATGGTCGCATTACAGGTTATGTAACTTGGACTGATGCTAAAATTACGGAAGATTGGAATACTAAGTGGGATTATGATTCAGAGTATCTATTTGATATCTCTTATGAAGAATCAAAAGATCCAGAAAACACATTGTTAGCGACAAACCTCAAAGGTAACAACCTAGCAATGACACCTAAATACACAGCGAATATTAGTTATACGCATACGTTCAATTTAGGTGAGTATGGCTTTATTCATGGTTGGTTTAACGCAAGTTGGAAAGATAAATCGTATTCAACGGTGTGGAATCTTGATAAACATTTAGATGATATGGATTTTGCAGTTTCAGACGAAGCGACAAAATATATTGATGATAGCCGAGATGCATTCGCCGTTTATAACGCATCTTTGAAGTATGAGCCTCAAAGCCAAAAATGGTATGCGGAGTTATTCATTAACAACGCTTCTGATGAGACCATTCAATATTGGAACAACACGAGTAAAGGTGTACCAAAAGGTAGTTTTGGCATGCCGAGATACTATGGTGTTAGAGCCGGTTTCTCATTTTAACCTTATGATTAAGCGCTCTCATATTGCTCAGCAATATGAGAGCTAACCAGATTAAGAGGCAAAAAAAATGAAAAAATTATGGCTACCTCTAGCAACTTTATGTGTTGCTTTTTTATCCCCTAGTTTAAGTGCAAACTACTTCAAAGATAACTTTTCTTGGGGATACAACACGAGTATTTGGACTGCACGACAAGGTGACAATGGCACGCCATTTGGGTGCTCCTTTGAGCCGAATATGCAAAGCCCCAGCGAGCATGGCTTAACACTAACCTTATCGCAAGGCACATGCTCAGAATTACAGAGCAATCAGTTTTATAGTTATGGCAAGGTACAAGGTCGATTAAAGTCAGGCAATGTTGCTGGTACGGTTTCATCGATATTCACTTATACCTCATGGTGGGATAGTCCAGGTCGAGCATGGCAAGAAATAGACATTGAATTGCTGCCCTCACTTGGTAATGTTGTACATACAAATATTATCTATCAACCGCAAGGTGGTTTATATCAAAGCTGGGAACAAGACATCGATTTAAGCCAATTTGGGCTTGATTACCGTGAAAATCTGCTCATGATAGGCTTTGATTGGTCTAGCAGTGTTATTCGTTGGTATCTGTATGATGCCAATGGCCAAGAGCAAACTATTCGTACCGTTTATAAAGATAATGGTGATGGTGTGCTGGCAAATAATGAGATACCTGCATACGCTTGGCCTGTTGATAACACCAAAATTATGATTAATCACTGGCACGGCGATAACTCACAAGAAGCCAATTACTTTCCTGGGCAATATTATGGTGCTTCATCTTGGGTATATTATGATTTTATTGAATACATACCTAACTAACTATTTATTTTTCAACGTGTTGTATTATAGGTTTTAAATGTCTAGATTTAAATTTTCACCATTATTATTAAGCCCATTGGTTCTTATTGGGCTTGTTTATAGTCATCTTTCACATGCCATCGACAGCGAACAGGTAAACTGGCCTGATGTAAACACTAAACTCAAACAAGACCCTGCTGTTGAGAAGCAAATTGATGAGCTCATTGAAGGAATGACAATTGAGCAAAAAGTAGCACAAATGGTTCAACCTGAAATAGGCTATTTAAGTGTCGAACAGATGCGCAAGTATGGCTTTGGATCTTACTTAAATGGAGGTAACACCGCGCCTTATGGTAATAAACGTGCCTCGATGAAACAGTGGCTTCAATATGCCGATGAGATGTATCAGGCATCAGTAGATGCATCGATAGATGGAAGCGCAATTCCGACGGTTTGGGGCACAGATGCAATGCATGGGCATAGCAATGTTTATGGAGCTACGTTATTTCCACATAACATAGGTTTAGGTGCAACTAGAGATAAAGAGCTAATTAAACGCATCGGTCAAGCGACAGCAAAAGAAGTTGCTGCAACCGGAATAGAATGGAGTTTTGCGCCTACTGTCGCAGTGGTCAGAGACGATCGGTGGGGCAGAACATATGAGAGTTATTCTGAGAACCCTGATTTAGTTAAAGATTACGCAGGCGAAATGGTTGTAGGTATTCAGGGAAGCATCAACAATGATTTCTTAACAGGAACAAATCGTATTGCAACAGCAAAGCACTTTGTTGGTGATGGTGGAACTGAGCGTGGTATAGACCGTGGCAACACTATTATTGATGAAAAAGGTTTGAGAGATATTCATAGTCCTGGCTATTTTTCAGCAATAAATGAAGGTGTTCAGTCTGTTATGGCATCTTTTAATAGCTGGAACGGTCAACGTGTGCACGGTGATAAATACTTGCTAACAGAAGTACTTAAAAAGCAAATGGGCTTTGATGGCTTTGTTGTCAGTGACTGGAATGCTCACAAATTTGTTGAGGGTTGTGATTTAGAGCAATGTGCTGCAGCTATCAATGCAGGTGTTGATGTTATTATGGTTCCAGAGCACTTTGAAGCCTTTTATCACAACACGGTTGCGCAAGTGAAAGAGGGTACTATTTCTGAAGAAAGAATTAATGATGCTGTTCGACGTTTTTTAAGAGCAAAGATCAGATGGGGCTTATTCTCAAGAGGTAAACCATCAAGCCGATCTGAATCTCAGCATCCTGAATGGTTAGGTGCTGCCGAGCACCGTGAGCTTGCTAGAGAAGCTGTTCGTAAGTCATTAGTACTATTGAAAAATAATGACCAAATACTGCCAATTAAAGCAACAAGCAAGATACTGGTTGCTGGTGATGGTGCCGATAGTATTGCAAAGCAAGCAGGTGGATGGAGTGTTTCGTGGCAAGGCACAGACAACACCAATGACGACTTTCCAAATGCGACGTCAATTTTTGCTGGTTTAAAGAAGCAAGTTGAAAATGCCGGTGGGCAAATTGAACTAAACGAAGCCGGAAACTACTCGGTCAAACCTGATGTAGCAATTGTTGTTATTGGCGAAGAACCTTATGCAGAGTGGTTTGGTGATATCGAATATCTTGAATATCAGCATAAAACAAAAGCAGATCTAGCATTATTGAAAAAGTTAAAAGCAGACGGCATTGCGGTTGTTACTGTATTTTTGAGCGGTAGACCACTTTGGATAAATAAAGAACTCAATGCATCTGATGCATTTGTTGCTGCATGGTTACCTGGCTCAGAAGGCGAGGGCATAGCAGATGTTTTATTGACCGATAAGAAAGGCAACATTCAACATGATTTTTCAGGTAAGTTGAGCTTTTCATGGCCAAAGTATGACACGCAATACACATTAAACTTAGGTGATGAAAACTATGATCCATTGTTTGCTTACGACTACGGATTAACCTACCAAGACACGGTTAATGTGCCTTTACTGAGTGAAAAAACATCACCTAAAAAGCAAGCTAATGAAGACGCAAAGCCACTGTTTGTTAGAGGCTTAGCAGAGAACTTAGTTTGGCGCTTAAAAGACGCAAATACCGCTGCCATCGAAACAACAGGTTCATCTGCAACTAGTGGTGATGGTGCTAGTTTGTTAATGCAATCAGTTAACTTGTCTTATCAGGAAGATGCAAGACAATTCATTTGGCGAGCAGGCGCAAAGAAAGCTACTTTGAGCTTAAGCTATCAGCAGCCTGAAGTGCTCAGTGATGCAAGTAAGTCAGCTATTCTTGAACTTAAAATGAGAGTTAACACAGCGCCAAGTAAAGCGACTCAAATACAATTAATGTGTAACAATAACCATTGCATGCGTAACATTAAGTTTGAATCAATAGAAGCCTTGATGAATGATAAGAAATGGCATACGTTAGCGATACCGTTAAATTGTCCATCTGCGTTAAATACTATGACCAAGGTGACAGAGGTGCTAAACGTTTCAGCAAATGCTGCCAGCTTAGCTGTTGCGGATATAGCACTGACTAGTAAACCAAATGCAGATGCTTATTTACTCTCATGCTCTGACTAAATCTTAGTAAAGCTGATGAGCAAGTAATGCCCATCAGCTTTACCTTATGGATTGAATAATTTGAATACTAGTAACCCCCGCAGCCACTTATTTTGGCTGTTTCAGATATGTGGTTGGGTTGTTTACGCAATGCTAACCGAATTAATGATTAAAGTACCAAGTGATGAGCCTTGGACTATCCATATCCCGCATCTGATTATTGATACAATCTGCGGCTTTTTAATTACCCTGTTCCTGCGAAAAGTATTCTCCTATATCAATTTTATTGAGCTAAAACTGAAGATTGCGCTTCATGTTGTCGTTGTTATAACTGCGACGTTAATTTGGACACAAATAAAGTGGATTACGCTGCAGTGGTTTTATGGAAACTTTTGGCAACCAATGACGTGGTTTGACTTTGGTACATGGACGTCGGCGTCATTAACAGTGCTTTCAACATGGGCCGCGTTTTATTATGGGATCAAGATTTATTTAGATAACTTAGAGCAAACGCAAAAAGCAGCTGAAGCCACACACCTAGCAAAAGAGTCACAATTAAAAATGCTGCGTTATCAGCTTAATCCCCACTTTATGTTCAATAGTATAAATGCGATTTGTACATTGATTTTGAAGAAAGAAAGTTTAGAAGCTGTCAAAATGCTCGAAAAACTGTGTGATCTATTGCGCCACAGTTTATATACAGATCCACTTGAGAAGGTAACAATTAAGGAAGAAATTGGCATTCTTAGCAATTATTTGGATATAGAAAAGTGTCGATTTACTGATAAGCTTGTTGTTGATATTTCTGTTGCCGATGGTTGCAACGAGTTGTTGATCCCCTCTATGTTGATTCAACCCCTTGTCGAAAATGCTTTAAAGCATGGCATGTGTTCAAACCAGAAAATGTGTATCACCATTGCAATAGAAAAAACGAAGAGTTATTTAAATATAAAAGTGTCTGATACTGGCAAGGGATTTGGTGAGGAAAGTACCAACAAAAGAGGTATCGGATTAGCCAATTGTGAGCAGCGTTTAAAGCTAATGTACGGAAAGTCACACCGTATAGAAAAGGGTAACTTAAGCGAAGGTGGCGCTTGGGTATGTATAACATTACCTATGAGTGGTCATAATAAATGATAAAACTAAACACGATACTGGTTGATGATGAATACAGCGCCGTCGAAGGTTTACGTATTCGACTCGAACATTTTCCTGAAATTAATATTGTTGGTAGTGCATGCAGTGTTGACGATGCAATTGAGCTGATAAATAACAAAGAAATAGATTTAATTTTCTTAGACATCGAAATGCCCTCTAAATCAGGTTTTGAATTGATAAAGCATTTTCAACCAGAAGCATGTCCTGCGGTCATCTTTGTCACAGCATTTCATCAACATGCGGTCCAAGCTTTTGAAGTTAGAGCCATCGATTATTTATTAAAACCGGTAAAACTAGATAGACTTGCTGAAGCTATTGAAAGAGTTATAAGTAAAGTAAAGCTATTTCAAAAAAGTGAGTTGATAGCGCTACAACAAGAAGTGAGTAGCAAGTCAGAGCAAAACAAACACTCTGCTAATCAGTCAGACTATAATTTTGACAGTGATCACTTGGTTATCCGGGATGCTAAAAACCCGATTCAAATAATTTCATTCACCGATATTCTTTGGATTGATGCGGCTGGCGATTATATGTGTGTGCACACCGCGACCGATACCCATGTTATGCGAGCAAGATTAAAGGAACTCGAAAGTAATATGCTGCCAGAGGCATTCTTGCGGATCCATAAGTCGACAATTGTTAACTTAGCCTATGTAAGACAGCTTGAGCCATTGCGCAACTCAGAGTACATGGCAACCTTAACTACAGGTAAAACCTTAAAAGTAAGTCGAACCTACAGTAAGCAATTAAAAAAGCTGATTTAAATAAATCGGTGCTGTTTTACAACACCGCGTTATAAACAGCACCTTACTATGCAGTAGTATTTATGGCTGTTTTGACCAAACTGATTTTAGAATGTTAAACCCTATCGCACCGAGAACGACACCTGTTACTTTATCAATATAAAATGCGGCTCTAATGAATTTTTGTCTGATAGTCGTTTTTGACAACATATAAATAATTGCCACATCCCAAAAAAAGACGACTAATGTCATCCATACTCCTAAAAGCACTTTAAAGCTAATGCTGACCTCAGGGGTTAGTGCAACAGTAAACAAGCTTAAATAAAATAATAAGTTTTTAGGGTTTAAAATACCTGAGAGAAACCCAGTTACAAACTCTTTGCAAAAGCATGATAATGAAAATTCAGTGGATGCCTTGGTATTTGTGGAGAAATTAGCATAGGCATTTTTAGGGGCTTTTAAGGCGTGATAGGCTATATACATCAAAAATAAGCCACCAATAACTTTGAGCGTTACCATCAAACCAATTGAGGTGGATAATATGGCGCCAACTCCAATTAAGCATAAGGTAATATACACTGCATTAGCTGTTGCAATCCCAAGTGCTACACCAATCGCATTCTTTTGATTGCCTTTTAATGCACTTTTAACAACCAAAACAAAATCGGGCCCAGGACTTAGCAATGCAAGAAAGTGTGCAGCTGCAACCGAAACAAATATACTGATTAAATTAATATCCATAAATTCCTCAAAAAATAATAATACCAATCTGCAATTCTTAATTATTTTAAGGGATAAAACGTGTCGCTAGCTGCGTTAAAGTTTCTTATTTAGAACCACTAAATAACGAAATTATTGCCGTGTTATTAGCGAGGTTTTATTGCCTCAGAGTAGTTTGCTTAATTAAGTGAATTGCCATATTCAAAAATTAAATGGGTCAAATTAACATCCTTTTCTTGCTTTAATCGAAAACACTAAAGGAACTTGATGTCCTTTGTGAAGTAATTGGTAGCCTTTATCATGAACATACTCTAAGCCTTCAAAGCAGTCATAAGGGCTATATGGGTATTCGTCGAATGACTCAATCGTCAAACCAGCCTGAATGAGTGAGTTTATAATGTCACTAATTGAGTGACTCCAGGTTACTGTTTTTGACTTTGTACCATCACAATTTTCGGTGTATGTTCCTTCTTCTTCAATGGTAGGTTCAGAGTCATGAAAATAAGAGTAGCCATTTAATAACTCATTAAAAGAGTGAAATTCAACCAGACATAAAGTGCCGCCAGCTTGTAAAGAGTTAGCAATTACTTTAGCCCATCGATTTAAATCTGGTAACCAATTTAGAACACCATAAGAAGTGTAAACAATATCAAAAAGTTGCTGGTTGATAGCGTCAAAATCGTAAACATTACTTTCGATAAAAGTGGCTTCTAAATTTAAGTTTTGTTTGAGCTCATTGGCATACTCAATTGCAGTAGGCGACAAATCAACACCTGTTACACACGCGCCAAGCCTTGCCCAAGAGAGCGTGTCTTGACCAAAATGACACTGTAAGTGCAATAGCGATTTATCTTTCACATCTGGGAGTAGGGCGAGCTCGATGGGATTGAGTGAGTTTCTCCCATTTTTAAACATTGGTATATTGTAAAAACTAGACTGGGTATGAAGATCAGTTCTTTTATTCCATGTATCTCTATTTACTTTAATATAATCCATATGCGTCCTATCCAGCTAACTTCTAATTAGGCACTGCTCAATCATTGCAGCAATGCCTAATAGAAATAATAATATATTATATTTTACACAACAAACATAAGCCTTTAGTCACATTGAGAACCCAGTTCTCTCACAGTAGTCTGCCAGTCCGATCTTTGCCTGTCGCTTGATAAGATAACTGAGCCAAATAAGTTAACTTTTGGCGGTGCAAAACCGCAAAACTCAAGCGTGTGTCGACCCAACTGCTCTAAAATAGGCTGTGCTAATTGATCTATTAGCTCCTTTGGGGTGTCCATGGTTAGGATAAGTCTTGCTGTTTTGCCGGTTAAAAGTGGTGTTGGAAGTAAACTATTTTGTTCAAACGTAAAGGTAACCCCAGGCAAAAAAACGCGATCAAACAGCCCTTTTAATTTAGCGGGTAGGCTACCCCACCAAACTGGCGAAATAAGCACGAGATGATCGGCCCAAAGGAGTGCATTTGTAAATGCTTCTAAGCATGACTCTAACGGCTGTACCTGATCATAACCAAAGCTGAGATCTGGGTTAAAGTCCATTTCAGACAGTCTAAAAGTACGTATATTTGCCGTTTCTTTAGCAGTGCATTCATATGCATCCACTAAAGAGTCAGCAAAGCTATTGGGTTTTGGGTTTCCGTTTAAAATGAGTATGTTTTTCACAATCAAGACCTTTGTGTTAGGAAATAATTGCTACTCTAAAGCCTCCCCTTAACGGTAGAGTCAATCACTATCTGAAAAAACTTTGAAATTTTGTTCAGTCAACGTTCCGACGAAATTTCCGTAAGTGCAGTTACTAAACTGATATAAACGCTTTTATAAAGTGGTCAACAGGTGCAATATAGTTAGATTTTATTAAGCCAACTAAACGACTCACGTAAAAACCCCATGGCGTGGTGTTTTATTAATTCTCCATGAGCCATAATGATAACTTCCGGCTCCCAAGCCAATATTTTTTCAAAATGCTGTCTAGCTTGAGGCTTTTTAAACATAAAGCTGAGGCGCCAATCTATCGGTGTTTTTCCGTTAGGAGCTAAGATCCCCGCACCTTTTGCGAGCCATTTTTGCCAAGCCTTAAAGTTGTCACCAGAAAAGTTCTCAATCAGATCAGTCACAATCAATGTTTTTGAGTTGTTATGGAAAAACACACACTCTTCCATAAAGGGTGAGCCTGTAAATAACTCTTGGGAAATATCTGCCTGCCACTGCCAGTCCAAGTCGTCATTAAGGGATGCATCAAAAGAGATATCATTGCGCTTTTTGATGACCTCACTAGTGCCATAAGTTTTAGCATCGGGATACGCTGCAATCCATTGTGGTAAAAACAAGTGATGTAAGTGATTAGGAGCTATAAGGTATTTAACCGGGCCTAACTGGTCTATTTGGCTCTTTAAGGCATCACTTAGGTGGATAGGACTGTGCACCCATAGATCGCCATTCGCGAGTTTAATAACAGTCATGCGGGTTGTAAAAGGTAAAAAAAGAACGTTACTGCTTCACCATCAAAAATCCAAATGTCGGTTGCTAACTTTTCCATGATCTTCCTTAATTAATTCGTAAGAACGCTTAATTATTTTCAGGGATTAAGCCTGTCGCTACCTGCATTAATGATTTCTTATTTAGAACAACTAAATCAGTAATCTTTGCCCCGTTATCAACGAGATTTAATTTGTCTAAATTGCTACCTAATAGAGCGAATTGGTATGAAATCGAAGTTATTAAAGGCCCAATTTTTGAAAATATAAAAACGACTTTATTGAAAGCACACTGTGTATGCTATCTAGCTTGATTAAATCAATAACCTACAGCGATTATAAACTCTCCACTTAAGGGGAGAGTCAACTAACTATTTGATGTTAATAAGGCCAACACATGAATCAATATGGGCGATTTTTTGTTTTGTCTGCTCAATTTGTGTTTGCAAACGACTCTTAAGATGCAACAAAAATTCTCTAATCTCGGCCCAGTTTGCTTGCCCGTTTTCATACTTTATAAAACCCTTCAACTCAGCGAGTGTAACCCCCAGTAATTTTGCTTCTGAGATTAGCTTTAATACCTCTATGTGTTCATTTGTATAAACACGGTACTTTCCTTGACGTTGAGGGGTTGTTATGAGGCCTTTTTCTTCGTAAAAGCGAATTGTTTTAACGGATAAATTGGTTTTTTTGGCTACTTCACCGATAAACACCTGCTTCTCCATTTCTATAGCAATTTTGTTCGTTACTTTTTAACAAGCGATATCGTATTCGCTATCAGGTTAAACGTGTTGTTGAATCGCGGATCAACAAGTTTGGCGTAAATATATGCTCTATATTAGCGCGATTTTGTTTATACACCTGTTTTAACACTAAGTTCGCGGCCATAATACCCATTTTTTCGACAGGGTTGTCAACGGTCGTCAAAGTTGGATATAAATAATTTGTGAAATGAACATTATCAAAGCCAATGATTGCCAGATCTTTGGGAAGATCAAGCTTGTGCTCTCTTGCACATTTCATTACGCCCGAGGCCATTTCATCATTTGCACATACAACAGCTGTAAATTCTTTATTGATGTTGAAGAAATGCTGTAAGCCTTTGTATCCGCCAGTTTCTTTAAAGTCACCCACGAAAAGAGACTGCTCGTCAAATGCAATACCATATTCTTTTAGCGCTTTTTTGTGGCCTTCAAGTCGGTTATAAGCATCTGGCTTGAATAAAGGGCCTGCTATGTAATTAATCTGTTTATGGCCTTGCTCAAGTAAGTGCTTAGTCGCTAAATAGCCACCCATTACGTTATCAAGGCTAATGCAGTTTTCTTTCATTTGGTCTACATAGCGACTGATTAGATAGATTGGGGTTTTACCTTTATTTAATTTTACTAAATATTCATCACTTACGGCTTCAACGTGGGCGATGATCGCATCACAGTTACGAGAAATTAAAAATTCTAAGCCACTTTTTTCTTTGTCTTCTTCACTGTGTCCTGGCGTAATAATGACATGTTTACCAGCTGCCCTTAATTGGGCTTCAATAGCAGACATCATTTCACCAAAAAATGCACCGTCTAGCTCAGAGACTAAAATCCCCACACTATTGGTGCAATTTGAAGCAAGAGAGCGCGCTATCGAATTTGGTTTGTAACCTAGCTGCTCCATCGCATCGAGGACTTTTTGTTTGGTTTTTTTGCTGACGTAATCATTTTCATTTAACACCCGAGATACGGTTGATAAAGAAACGCCAGCGAGCTCTGATACCTGATAAATAGTTGCCATAATTACTGTTTGATATAAACCTTAACTGTTTAATTTACAGACTTGCACGCCTAATTGCCAAGTCTTCTGTTATTTTTTCTGTCATTTCAGATGTTAATGGATAAAAGGCCATCAGTGCTGCGGCTATTAGAGCAAACGCTGCTGGTAGCCAACTCATTAGTAGTATCATGCCATCGAGTGAGTGTGCAATGGTGGTTTCGTCCATTCCGTCATAGCCATAACTTGCAAGTACAACAAGCACTAAGGCTCCGGCAAATCCACCCCCCGTTTTTTGCACGAAAGTTCCTGCTGAGTATATGAGGCCAGTGGCGCGGCGTTTATTTTTCCACTCAGAATAGTCAGCACTATCCCCAAGCATCGTAAAAAACAGGGTAGGCATCATGGCTGCGAAGAATTCAGACAGACAACCCATAACAAAGATCAGGCTGAGGTTATCATTTGGCAGCCAAAAGAAACAAATGGTAAAGAAGGCACTTAGTAATAATGAAGCGATAAACAAAGTACGTTTACCCAGAATCTCAGCTAATTTTCCTGTACTTAACGCGCCGAAAATTGAGACGATTAATAAAGCAATAAAATATTGGCCAGTTAAAAGCTCATTACCTACGTAATATTTAAAATAATAAGCAATGACACCATATTTAATGCCATTAAACATCATTGTTAAAAAGCCCATACCTAATAAGATTAGCCATGGTTTATTTGTAAGTAAATCAACCATATCTCGTTGAGTGCCACTAAGCTTAGTATGATCGCTTGCAAGTAAGCGACGAATTACGACAGTCATAAAAATCATTGTTGCCGCAAAAAACAAACCGGAGTAGAGCTCGCGATAATAGAAAAATAATGTGATCGCCAATAAAGGAAGAATGATAAAAGGTAAGCTTTTACTTAAATCAGTTAGCTCAGTTTTTAGTGAAACTTGCGTTTTTGTTGCAGGTTGAACGCGCTCCTTTGTACTTACAAACGTGATTAACATGAGTACAGTGAGTAAGGCCGCAAATACATACATAGTGTATTGGTAACCTTGTGCGCTATTTCCTTGTCCAAAGTATGCAACTAAATCAGGTAAAAAGCCCATAACTAATAAGCCACCTGCAAATGCTCCGGCAAAGCGAAAGCCAGACAGTTTAGTTCGCTCTAGGTCATCACCAGTCATAACCCCCATTAAAGCAGAGTAGGGTACGTTACTTACCGTATAAGCTAGAGTGAGCCCTATATAAGTGAAATAAGCATAAAATAGCTTAGCTGCTGGGCTTATGTCAGGTGTTGTGAAGCACAACACCATAAACAAGGCGAGAAAAGGAGTTGACCACAATATCCAAGGACGAAATTTACCGAAACGTGTTTGCGTTCTATCTGCAATCATCCCCATTATTATATCTGTCACGCCATCTGATAAGCGCACAACTAAAAAAAGTAACGCAGCAGCGGCGGCAGAAATACCAAATGTGTCTGTATAAAAAACGGCTAAATAGGCCAAGGCACCACGCCAAACTAAATTAGCGCCGGCATCGCCCATCGCGTAGCCTATTTTTTCGTAGATAGGAAGAGTGTGTTTTATCATTATTGTTGTCTTATTATCGGCGCGTGATTAACTGACTATATGCTTTACCGCTTAGCTTTACTGTTCGTACTTGTGTATCGTAATCAACATGAACAATTCCGAAGCGTTTTGAATAACCTTCTGCCCACTCGAAATTATCCATTAAGCTCCATGCAAAGTAGCCAGCCATGTTTACGCCTTGTAATATTGCGTCATTCACAGCATTTAGGTGTGCATTATAATAGTCAACACGGTCTTGATCGTTTACCTCTCCATCTACCATTTTGTCAGCCATCGCAGCGCCATTTTCAGTGATATAGATTGGCGGTAACTCATATTTTTCATGTAAAGAGACTAATAACTCAGTCAATGCTGGTGGATATATCTCCCAGCCGATATCTGTCATTGGCGCTTGATGAGGCAGTTCATGATAATAATCAGTGTCACTTGCTTCATAACGTAATCGGGTATAAAAGTTAACGCCCAAGAAGTCTAATGGTTGGCAAATAATCTCCATATCGCCAGCTAGAATGTCAGGTCTATGAGCGGCTGGCAACTGTTCGATAATGTCAGGGTAAGCTCCTTGCATTACAGGTTTCATATACCATTGGTTTATGTAGTCATCAGCAAAAGCTGTTGCAGCTAAATCGGCTTCGCTAGACGATACAGGATAACAAGGAGTAAAGTTAAGTACGATACCGTTAAGTGACTCTGGGCTATTTTTATTTAGTACTTTCATAGCTAAGCCATGTGCAAGCAGCAAGTGGTGGGCAGCTTTACGTCCAAATTCTCGGCCTTTGATCCCTGGCGCATGAACACCAATTTCATAGCCTAAATAAGAGCTGCAGAAAGGTTCATTCAAGGTCGCGTATGAATAGACTTTTCCTGATAAGGCCTGACTAACTAGGTCTACATAATGCGCAAATTCATAAGCAGTTTCGCGATTTAACCAGCCGCCTTTATCCTCTAAATGCTGTGGTAAATCCCAGTGGTATAAAGTGACGAATGCTTTAATATTTCGACGCATTAACTCGTCTAAAATATTAATGTAAAAGTTAATACCTTCTTGATTTAAAGTGCCATCTAATTTTATGACTCTTGGCCATGAAATAGAAAGACGGTAAGCATCTACACCCAAAGAGTCGATTAGTTCAATATCATCTTTCCATTTTTTAACATGCTCGCAAGCGAAATTACCATTTGAGTTATCAGCGATTTTTCCTGGAGTCGCGCAAAAGGTGTCCCAAATACATGGAAGGCGCTTATCGGCAGCTCCCTCTATTTGAAACGAAGCTGTCGCAACGCCATAGATAAAGTCTTTGCTAAGCATTGTTGAGTTTTTTGGTAACGTGAGCTGAGTCATGAAATGAAACCTTTGGTAAACAAGAGCAAGTAAATCTTGCGGCTAAATTTAAAATTTTATGGTAGCGCTTCCATAAAATTGCCGTAATAACCCATAGGGAGTTTGGTGTTTTGTGGTAGCGCTTCCATATTTAGGTTAGAGGCTAATCTGCAAACGGTCAACCGTTTATTTTATTTAGCCCGAAATATACAGTGAAAATCTGCTTTATCTTTTAATAATTAATAGGTTAATGGTTTGTTGGTTTTATAACTTTAGCGCTAATTTAAGAGCTAATAACGACGTAACTAAGCTAGGTGCTGTATTATGTTGCTAGCTTTAACTTTTTACAGCCAGCACGCTCAGCTCTTCAATTGTTAGGAAAGTTTAACGCTTATAAGTATCGTCAAAAGAGACATCATTTAGCTTGCAATTAAGGTAAAGCCGACATTTTTGATGCGGCTTTACAGTTTGTTTAATTATAAATATTTTGGCAATAGTAATGCTTTTTTTAGACTTAAGTATCAACAGGGCAGTATTGTTCAATAAACGCTCTATGTGTCGGTAATTGTTGTAAGCGTTGCGCTATTTGCTGTTTGATCCCCTGCATAAATCGGCTTAACTCTTGATCATTCATCAAAGAAGCTACGTGATGGTATTGCTCTGGCATTATGCCTTGCCCAAGCATGACTTGCACCCAAGAGTCGACGCGGAAAATATCACCATCATCTAAGAAAACTCGTCCAGTCTCTTTAAACAATGCGACTTTATGGGCAAGTGACTTAGGTATTTCCATTGTTTTACAATGCTGCCAAAATTCACTGTCATCCCTATCGGTGACTTTGTAATGCAAAACAATAAAGTCACGAATACTTTCAAGCTCTGACTGTAATTGTTTATTGTATTCATCAATAGCGTGCTGGGTTATGCCTGTAAAAGGAAATAATCGCATAAAGCGAATAATCCCAGTCATGATGAGGTGGATACTGGTTGATTCAAGAGGCTCTAAAAAACCACTGGCAAGGCCCAGCGCTAAACAGTTTTTGTTCCAACCCTTGCGTCTTCGGCCTGTTTTAAATTTGATAATTTTTGGTTCGGTGAGAGTTTCACTGCTTAGATTATTTAATAATAACTGAGTTGCATCATGGTCTGATAAATAACGGCTACAATAGACTAAGCCATTGCCAACTCTATTTTGTAAAGGAATTTGCCATTGCCAACCTGATTGATGAGCAATGGAACGCGTGTAAGGAGCGATTTCGGGTGTCCCTTTCGTTTGAACTGCTACTGCTCTATCGCAAGGTAATAGATGTGACCAGTCTTCATAACCAGTATGTAAGGCTTGCTCTATCAGTAAACCTTTAAAACCAGTGCAATCAATAAAGAAGTCACCCGTTATCTCTGTGCCGTCATCGAGCAATAAACTCTTTATAAAGCCATTATCAGCATGTTTATTTACTCGTTCAATTTTGCCCTCAAAGCGTTTTACACCTAGATTTTCTGCGAACTCTCGTAAGAATGCCGCATAACGGCTAGCATCCATATGAAATGCATAATTAATTGGGTTATGAGGGCTAATACCAAATTTCCCCTGTTTAGCTGCTTGTAATTCATAGCAGTAATCTCCAAAGTCGTCTTTATTCCCCATTTTTTTTGCATGTAACCAAAAATGATGAAACTCGCCAGCCCAACATTCTTTACCTGTCATACCAAATGAGTGAATATAGTCACTTTGTGGCTTGTGCCAGTTCTCGAAGCTGATCCCCAATTTAAAGGTTGCTTGGGTAGCTTTCATAAAAAGTTTTTCATCAATACCTAGTAATTTATGAAAGGTACGAATAGGTGGAATGGTTGCTTCGCCAACACCTACGGTGCCAATGTCGTCCGATTCAACTAAGCTGACTTTAATATCTTTATTTAGTAATTTGGCTAACGCAGCTGCGGTCATCCAACCGGCAGTTCCGCCGCCAGCTATGATCACCTGTTTAATTGATTGTTGTCTCATGTTGCCACCTTACTCCCTTGTAATTGTTCTAATAACAGTCGATTAGTGGGTAATTTTTGTAAGTATTGTGCAATCTTGTTGCGGTTGAGTTGGTATAGTTGTTCTGCTTTGTGGCACTTTTGGCCATCAAGTTTTGTGGTTAGACTGGTTTCAAACCCCATACCGTACAGCACATATTGATAACTTGCAGAAGAAAAGATTTCTTCATTTTCGAACAAATCAAATCGGCTGGGTGCTTGATACTGCCACAGTGTTAACAAGTTCTGTAATTCAAGTGGGATACTATTAGGGTTGCGGTTAGCATGCCAATAACCATTATCATCACGATTACTCAATACATAATGAACTTTTAGGAAGTTAATGACTTGCTCCCAGCGGTATTTAAAACGTTTATTAAACCGGGTACTCAATAACTGCATGTGATCTTGGTCTACAGGCATTTGCTCACTTAGCATACTGATACTAAGTTCAACCATGGCTAACGCAGATGCCTCTAATGGTTCTATAAACCCTTGTGACATGCCAATCGCGACACAGTTTTTATGCCAAAATATTTCTCTGTAACCCGGGGTAAAACGAAGTGTTCGTGTTTCAATCGTGTTTGCTTGTTGAGTGCCTATCGTTTGTGCCGCGTAACTTTTTAGTGTTTCTATTGCGCTTGCTTCGTCACAATATTTATCGCTAAATGTATAGCCAATTCCGCGTCTGGTTGGTAAACCTATATCCCAAATCCAACCTGCGGATTGTGCAGTTGATAATGTCGCAGAGGCAATATTTTGAGATTGGCTTTCGTATGGTATTTGGGCTGCTACAGCTATGTTATTAAATAGAATGTGGCTTTGATCTAAAAACGGGATTTGATAATGCTTGGCGATTAATAGCCCTTGACTACCTGAACAGTCAATAAATAAGTCACCTGTTATCGCTCCATTATGCTGTGTGCTGACACTTTTAATGTAGTCTTGCTCATCGTTATTTGCACAAATCACATTATCAACAATATGCTTTACGTTAAGCGTACTTACACAATGCTGTGTTAAAAAGCGTGCAAATTTATGAGCGTCTAAATGATAGCCGTAATTTGTAACACCAGCATACTGTGGTGTATTAATCTGTTTTGGCGCTAGTGCTGCTTGGCAAATAAAGCTTTGCATATTCATAGCATCAGCAAATTTTTGCTGAGAAAATAATTGCTTCCAAGCAGCATGAACATCATATTCATAGTAGCCTTCAGGAATCATAAAAGGGTGATAATAGTTATCTCTTTGCTGTTCCCCTCGCCAATTGATGAACTTTGAACCTTGTTTAAAGGACGCATCACATTGATGTAAAAAGTCAGTTTCTTTGATCCCAATTCGTTGTAATGTATTTCGCATTGACGGCCATGTGCCTTCACCAACACCAGAAATACCAATATCAGTAGATTCAATGAGAGTGATAGGAAGATGTGGATGTTCTTTGGCTAGTAATCCGGCTGTAAGCCACCCCGCAGCGCCACCGCCAATGATCACAATATTATTAATTATTTTGCTCATATGCTTACTTTAAATATAAAGCCGCTTCAATAGGAGCGGCTTTTTATCAATCCACGCTAATCGTGAACTTTTAGGGATCTAAATTGACGCTATTAGCGTTAAAAATATCTAATTAAGAATAACTAAATAATAACGCCTTTCTATCCCCAAGAGCCCACATATTAAGTAAATTGCTATTAGACCGTATGCTCTTGCTTCAGCAATAGCTTAGAAGTTATAACGTACACCTAAATTGTAGCGAGCACCATTTTTGTCTAAATTCCATAACTGCGCTTTGTATCGTCCATGTTGGCGGTTGTCTTGCTCTGTAATGTTAATTCCCTCTAAAAAGAAAGAGAGTTTCTCACTATAGTTATAAGCTACATTAAAATCGACCTGGTAATACTCTTCAGTAAATGCAGGTTCATTTACATAGCGAGCTGCATTGTTTAAGAATTTATCACGCCAGTTATAGGCTATACGAGCTTGAAACTTATCATTTTCGTACATTGCAATTAAGTTAGCTGTGTCACTTAGACCTACTAATGCAAACTGCGTTGTCGTAGGATCTGCTGCGACATTAAAGTCAACATCGCCATTTACAATCGTGTAGTTTGCTTGAATACCAAAGCCCGAATCACCAAAGAAATGTTGGATAGCAAATTCATATCCGTCAATTTTTGCGTCTTTATTGTTAGTAGGAACTTGAGCTGTAAATTCCATTAGTGGATCATCGCTGTTAGGCAAGATATCGTAGGCTGCTTCAAATTCTTCATAAGTCATTGAATCAAAAGCAACTCCATTTTCCATAGCCGCAACCATTTGGAATAGGTTTGAGTCAGTAACGGCAAGACCTCTAGCCTCTAGTTCAGCTTTTGCTGCTTGAGCGCGGGGACCTGCTGAAACATCTCGTAAGTCATAGTAATTTTGAGTCATTGGTGTTAAACCAATAAAATTATCAACTTTTTTATTGTAATAACCGACAGAAACATAACTAACATCGCTGTAGTACCACTCAGCTGAAATATCGATATTATCCGATTCAAGCGGTACTAAGCCTGGGTTACCGGTTGAAGCTGGTGCATTAGTGGTACCTGGAATTAAACTTGGCCCCGTTGGTACTCCAACCGTTGCTGCAGAGCTTAAATTATCATAAGTAGGTCGTGCGATTGTGGTGCTATATGAAGCACGAATTTTTACATCATCAACCACGTTAATATCAAAATCGATACTAGGTAGAAAGTGATTATAATCAGAGCTTAGAGAGTAATCTTGTTTGTCAGTGCCATATCGCACATTAAAATCGTTATTACCTTCCCAAGCGACTGCATTTGGTAAGTCAATATTTGCTGTTGATGTGATATCTGTGGTTTCGTAACGAGCACCAACTAAGAGGTTAAATGGCATATCACCAATTTCACCTTGATGCTTATATTGTACAAATGCAGCTTGAATATCTTCTTTAATAGTACGATTTGTTGCAAATGCGCCATCTGCAGCAAAATTAAACCCGTATTGGCTTGCTGCCCAATAACCAATTTCTGACGCACTGCCAGTGAAACCTTGATCAAATGAACCTGAGGTATTGTAGCCATCTAATTCACTTAAGAAATTTGTCGGGTCAAGGTAGCCATCAGGTAACTCACCAGGGTTTTCGATACCCCAGTTACCCATCGTATTACGAGTAAGTGACTGCAATGAGTGACTTTCCATTGAGCGTGACTCAATACCAAAGTCTATTACCCCTGACTCAATTTCATATTTACCAAGTAATCGGAATTCATCAACCGTTGATTCTTGGCGTGCAAAGTTAGAATCAAGTATAGAAGTACCAACGTCATCTTGGTCTAACACTCCATTACAGTTTAAATTAGTACGACTACAATCATCAAAATCAATCACCATAGAGGGTAAATCACGACTAAAATCGACTTCTTGAGAAGCGACAATATTCGCTCCTAACCCTGCATTTACCCAGCTGCCATAAGGCGCATCGGGCTCACTCGTTGCTTTTGAACTATGCGCATCAAATACAAAACTGAGTTGGTCATTTACAAAGTAATCAAGATTAAGACCAATAGAGTCATTTTTATTAAGTTGATTGAGCTCTTGTAACGCTAAGCCTAGATCACGCGTTGATAGATCGCGGCGTTCTTCTTTATAGTAGATTGGTGTTTTAACCGCATTGTCATCAAAGATTAAGTGCGTTTTATAGTTATCCATCCAGATTGACTGCTCAGCACGTGACTCGAATAACTCTTGTTGAGAGTAGGTGTAATCAAGAGTTGCGGTAAGTGACTCTACAGGACTATATTGCAGTGTTAGCTGCGCGTTTGTTCGAGTGCGTTCACGATCGGCGATTGTGTAACGAAGATCGGAAGGCATTGAATAATATTGCCCCATTGCAGGTGCATTTTCGATGATGATGTCATCTGCAGATTGAGGAATTGTGCCGTCGTATGCAGTCGTTCTCCATTCGTTAACAAAAGCACCTGCTGCCGAACTATCACGTTTTTGAACGCTTGCAGTAAGTGATACACCAAACTTCGCTTCTTCGTCAGTCCAACTAAAGATACCTGAGATTTCTGGTGTAATATCATCGCCGACACGATTAGTTGTATCGTGCATAGCTTTTACACCAACATTGGTAATTAAACCTGGATTGTCTAGAGGGCGGGCAGTATTAATGTTTATTGTGGCCCCAATACCACCTGATGCAATATTTGCTTTTCCGGTTTTATAGACTTCAACTGACTTAACACTTTCTGATGCCAAATTAGCAAAATCATATGCACGAGAATTTGGAGAGCCACCGCCAGCAGGAAGTGAGGCTGCTGGCATAGTACGCCCATTTAAAGTCACCATATTATAGTCTGGACCAAAACCACGTACTGTTACTTTTGAGCCTTCACCATTACTACGGTCTATCGATACACCTGTAATACGTTGCAAAGATTCTGCTAGGTTAGTATCTGGGAATTTACCTATATCTTCTGATGAAATAGCATCAACAACACCTGAAGAGTAGCGCTTTAATTGGGTTGATTCTTTAATACTTCCTTTAAATCCTGTTACTTGAATGACTTCAATGTCATCGTTGTGTTCAGACTGCTCTGCATAGGCAGAAAAGCAGGTGCTAGCACCTAAAAGCAAAGATAAGCTAGAAGCTAACTTTGTTCTTTTGAAGTTATGGCTTGGCATCAGGTTTCCCTCATTTTTATCATTGTTATTCATGCAATTAGGGCATGATATTGTTGTCGAAAATAGATTATTAAATGCATCTGGAAGCGCTACCATAAAGAGGTTAAAAATCGCCCTTATGAAAGCGCTTCCAGAAAAGGGTAGTGTGATTTGCAGTTTACGTCAACAGCTATATCAATAAATTGTTAAAAAAGTTGTGTGAAAATTAAACGAGGAATGGGTCGGTTTTGACAGCTTCTATCGCAACGAAATATTTAAAAACTGTTTTTATTTCAGGAGCTTAAAAAGTGAAGTCAAGATGGTAACTATATGAAATACAGTGTTTTTAAATAACGGATAGTAAAAATGAGTTGGCTCTTTTTAGGGTTTTAAATAAGCAAACTTGCTTCTGTTAAAGTGTACTTAAGGAGTTTGCAATTGTTTATGGTTAAGTGAATTGTCGGCCAAAGTAATTACTTTTCCAGAGTGGCTTGTCGTTTGATCTAGATCAAAGAAACTTCATTCGCAGCCATCTATATTACGCGGCTGCAATTTTCGCTGCTTTTTGAATTCTAGATTAGCTTTTAAAGGCAATACTCCATCATCGTGCTTAAAGGTGTGTCATGGCATTACTCATCAATAACAAATGTATTAACTGCGACATGTGTGATCCTGAGTGCCCGAATGAGGCTATTTATATGGGGGCGAAGATATATCAAATTGACCCTAACAAATGCACTGAATGTGTTGGGCATTATGATAATCCTACCTGTGTGAGTGTGTGTCCAATTGACTGCATTAAGCCAGATCCAAATCACCGAGAGTCACTAGATGAATTAGCCGACAAGTATGTCAAATTAACTTCACAGGCTTGCTAATCCTTATCGATATAAGTGCCCAAAACTAGCATCTCATACTGAATGTTCTACAATCACATTAACAACAATATGTTAGTGATTTAATCTAGGGCGTTATATGTGGTTCAACAAAGCTTTACAAAATGAAATAGCAGCATTAAATGCTGAGCTCCATCCACTCAAGGGCCTTATTTCAGGCATTGATGAAGAAATGCTGGTATTGAAACTTCGTAAAGATCGTACGATTTCTTATATGAATCAAAACTTTTTAAATGAGTTTGGTTATCCACATGAAAAGTTAATTGATGCTCCTTTTCAAACAATTATAACCCCTCAATCACGCAATAGTTATCAGTTTTCAGACTTAAACAATGCACTTGCAAATCAACGACACTGGGTAGGGCAAATGCAGGTTGCTCGTTATGATGGGCAGGTTGAGTGGCTGTGTATTATTGTTCAACCAGTTTTAAATGAGCATGGTGAATTTAATTATTATGCTATTTATGGTTCTGTATGTACGGATGTAATTGCCACATCTCGTGAAAATAGTGATGTTATTAATGCGATAAACCGCTCAATGGCTGTTATTGAATTTGATCTTGAAGGAAATGTCATTAATGCAAACCAGCTGTTCTTAGATTCTATGGGTTATAAGAAAGAAGAGATTGTTGGCAAGCATCACCGTATTTTTTGTGAATCAGAGGTTGTGGAGTCACCTGAATATGCGCAGTTTTGGCAGCAATTAAGGCGAGGAGAATTTATTGCTGATCGTTTCAAGCGTGTTGACCGGTACGGTAATACCGTGTGGCTTGAAGCGTCATACAATCCTATTTTTAATGATTTTGGTGAGCAATATAAAGTTATGAAGTTTGCAACGGTTATTACTGAACAAGTAAACCGTGAACTGGCAACCACGCAAGCTGCAGAAATAGCTTACAGCACATCGGTTGAGACGGACAAACTGGCTCAGCAAGGAGCTGATGTTTTGCGTAACACGATGAAGGTGATGGCAGATCTTGCTCAGCAAATGGAGCAAGCTGCAGAGGAAATAACGGCGCTCGATAAGCAGTCACAGCAAATTTCAAATATCGTAGAAAGTATTAGTAGTATTGCTGAACAAACCAATTTACTAGCGCTTAATGCTGCAATTGAAGCGGCTAGAGCAGGTGACCAAGGGCGAGGATTTGCTGTGGTTGCTGATGAAGTAAGGCAGTTAGCTTCAAGAACCTCAAAAGCGACTGAAGAAATTGTTGATGTAGTACAACACAACCAGTCACTAACCAAAAACACCGTAAAAGTGATAGAAGAAGGTAAGATACAAGCTGAGCAAGGGCTCTCGTTGTCAAATGACTCGGGTAAAGTGATGGAAGATATTCAGCATGGCGCTCAACAGGTGGTTGATACAATTGGTCAGTTTGTAAACAAACTTAAATAGTCTTATATGCTTAGCCTAGTTTTACTAGGTTTTTTATTATTTCAAAAAATTAAATTATTTCTTATTTTCACCCAAGAAACTTCTTATTGTCGTAAAAGCTGAGTTTTTATTCATTCAATTCGGCTAAAATCATTAAAAGTTACAGCTCATGTAGTTCTTAGAGTACTGCTCTGTGTTGTTTTCATATGATTTTAAGGTGAGAAGAGCCATGTTTTTTACTCAGCCATTGAAGAATAGAATTGCCGATTTAGAGAATGAATTATTTAGTGTTATGCAAGTAAAAGATACTTTAGACCAGAGTATGTTTACTTTAGAGCTTGATGAAGATGGCTATATCCTCTCGGTTAATGAGCACGTATTAACTGAGCTTGGGTATTCTGAAAAACAATTGCTTGGCAAATCTTTACTTGATTTTGTCCCTGATGCTGCCCGAAAAACACCCCACTTTGAACTTTTTAAGCAAGCGCTATATGAACAAACCGTTTGGGTGGGAGCTGTACAGCTTATAAACGCAAAAAATAGCCCAGTATGGTTGCGTGTATTTTTACACCGTGTTGTTAACAAAGATAAGCAATTTCAAAAAATTACTCTGCATGCAAGCGTATTGACGCGGACCATTGAAACCTCCCGTGAAAATCAGGATTTAGTGAAGGCAATCCATCGCTCAATGGCTGTGATTGAATTTGATTTAAATGGTTATGTGCTTAAAGCAAATGAGCAATTTTTAGCGGGGGTTGGTTACACAGCACAAGAAATTATTGGTAAGCATCATAGTATGTTTTGTGAATCTGATGAAGTTGGCTCTAATCAATATGCCGACTTTTGGCAAAAGCTACAACAAGGTGAATTTATTGCTTCACGCTTTAAACGTGTCGATAAGCAAGGTGATCCTGTATGGCTTGAGGCAACTTATAATCCGATCTTTAATGAGCAAGGTGAACTTTATAAGGTTGTAAAGTTTGCCACTGTCATTACAGAACAAGTAAAGCTTGAAATGGCTATTTCTCAGGCCGCAGATATAGCCTATAGCACTTCCACAGAAACCGACAAGATTGCTCAGCAAGGTGCTGAAGTATTGCATAACATGGTGCAAGTTATGGATGCGCTAGCAAAACAAATGGAACAAGCAGCGCAAGAAATGGCTGCCCTTGATAAGCAATCGCAACAAATAGCTTCACTTGTGCAAAGCATAGGGAGTATAGCCGACCAAACCAATCTATTAGCATTAAATGCTGCAATTGAGGCTGCTCGTGCAGGCGAACAAGGCAGAGGGTTTGCTGTGGTTGCTGATGAAGTAAGACAACTTGCCCGCAGAACTTCAAGCGCAACCATTGAGATTGTAGATGTGGTGCAACAAAACCGTGTGCTTACACAAAATACAGTTGGAGTCATTCAATTAGGTAAAAGCAAGGCAGAACAAAGTTTCAGCCTTGCTACTGAGTCAGGAAAAGTGATGGCCGATATACAAAATGGCGCTCAAAAAGTTGTCGATGCTGTTGGGCAGTTTGCTGAACAACTCAAGTAGCGTTATCGATGTTTGTACTGGGTTTTACAGTAGCCGCGAGTGATATCAGGGTTTCGTAGTTTTAAGTGTTTGGTTTGCCTACCTGCTGCGCGTTTTCGCCAAAGTTTAAAGCTCGAGCTTGTTAATTGTTCACGCATTAACGCGATAACGCTTTTTTCATTTAAACCAAATTGCTGGTTTATTGCTTCAAACGGGGTTCTGTCTTCCCACGCCATCTCTATGATGCGTGATATTTCATGATCTAAGTGCTGCATTACGACTCCTTTTTGTTTGCTTATACGTACATGCAGCAGATTTGGATTATAAGATATCGTGTTGCCAGTGCTCAGCTAAAAAGTCGATGAACGCTCTGACCACATTTTGTTGGAAGTTACGCGATAAGTACACCGCCCATAAATGAGAGCCTATAGTTGTATGCTCTGGTAGCACTTTAGTAAGCTCACCTGATGCTAAATAGTTATTGGCGAGATCGCAGGGTAAATGAGCCACCCCCATTCCTTGTTTTGCTGCTTTTAAAAGCACACCCATATCATTGGCAACAATGTTGCCCTTAACAGTCACTTTTTGAGTGTTGTCGTCGCGTTGAAATTGCCAAATAGTGTGTCTGTTATGAATAAGGCAATTATGTGCAGTTAAGTCATTTGGCTCATTAATCGGTGGGCTCGCAGCTAAATAGTCGTTTGATGCACACACTGCGGTTGCGATATACATTAGCTTACGGGCAATAAGTCCTTCATCGGGCTGGTGGATATAACGCAAAGCGATATCAACGCGGTCATCAACCAGCTGCGATAAACTATCTGAGAGTAACAGTTCAAATCGCGTCTGTGGATGGCGCTTGGTGAACTGTTCAATGGCATCAAACAGTTTATGTTGGCCAAGCCCAATCGGAGAGGCAACTCGAATGGTACCCACCAATTCGTTGTTGTGGCTATGTGCTCGGCTTTGTAAGTCAGACACTTGATTGAGTATTTGCTGGCAATAGCTAAGGGCCTCTTCGCCTTGAAGAGTTAAACTGACTTTTCGTGTTGTGCGATGAAACAACCTTAAATTTAGCCACTTTTCAATATCTTGAATATGCCTAGAAACTTGTAATCTGCTTAAACCTAAGTGCTTAGCGGCCTGAGTAAAGCTGCCTGTGCGGGCAACTTCGACAAAGCTAGTAATTGAGTTGAGTTTATCCATTGGTATCTTAAAGTGAAGCAATGTGTATCTATATAGTGTATTTATCAGTAAATAGTGAACAAGTAAACTGCCATCATTGAAACAAACAACGGAGAATTCCTCATGAAATTAGCAGTTATTGGCGCAACAGGTTGGATTGGCAGCCACATTACATCAGAAGCATTAGCACGTGGTCATCAAGTAAATGCATTAGTTAGAGACGCAAGTAAAGTAACCCAAGATAACGTTACTGTAACTGAATTTGATTTAACAAAAGACGATATTGCAAGTGCTGCTGCAGGTAGTGATGTTGTTATTGCGGCAATTGGTGGTCGCGCATTAGGTAACCATGAAATTGTAGCAAACACAGCACAGCAATTGCTGAATGCATTTGCCGGTACTGGCACGCGTATTTTATGGGTGGGTGGTGCAGGTAGCTTAGAAGTTGCACCGGGTGTAACGCTTGTATCAAGCCCTGATTTTCCTGCTGAATACAAAGCAGAAGCAATCGCTCAAGGCGAAGCACTTGAAGTATTTAAAGCGTCAACAACAGATACGCCATGGACGTTTGTATCACCAGCTGCGGTTATTTATCCTGGTGAGTCAGAGCGCCCATACCGTGTTGGTGGTGATAGCTTCTTTACTGATGCCAACGGCGAAAGCAAAATATCAGTAACCGACTATGCGAAAGCAATGCTTGATGAAGCGCAGTCTGCAGCGCATTTAAATCAACGTATAAGTATCGCTTATTGATACTTTTCTCAGGCTCATAAAATGGTATTCTTATGCGATGTTTTTTAGCTGATTTTATCATGATATGAGCCTATTATTTTCTGTTGCGCTTGCAACAATTCCTGCCTTACCCGAAGCAGTTGCAAATAATGCTGTCGCTAAAGTTGTTGTAAATGAACAAGCTTATTTCCTAAGTTTTATGGGAATAGGAAAAGGGAAAGCACACCATGATATTCACAATAAAGTATGGGTACTCAAAGTTGGTGAGTCGGCATGGCGAACAGCAAAAGCGGTACCGAGTAGCCAGCCTCTTGTTGGACGTTTAGCGAGCACCGCAGTGGGTGTTGGTAAACACGCCTATATATTTGGTGGCTATACTGTAAGTGCGGATCATCAAGAAATTTCTACCCCTGATGTATATCGCTACGATGTACTTACGAATTCTTACACGCAACTCGCCAATATGCCCGTGCCTGTTGATGACAGTGTGGCGCTTTCATACCAACAACGTTACATCTATTTAGTCAGTGGTTGGCATAACGATGGTAATGTTAACTTAGTACAGGTTTATGACACCAAAACAGATACTTGGCAACAGGCTTCGCCATTTTTAGGCCAGCCAGTATTTGGCCAAGCAGCGGCAATTAGTGGCAACACAATTTTAGTGTGTGATGGTGTAAAAACGCAGGCCAATGCAGATAAACGTCGTTCTTTTGCTGCGGTTGCACAGTGTTTAAAAGGCACTATTGATGCTAATAATCCATTAAAAATAGATTGGCGTACCCTGCCACATCCAACAGGTGTTGCCCACTATCGTATGGCTGCAACCAGTTTTAATGGTGATATCTATATGTTGGGCGGTTCTGCAAACCCATATAATTACAATGGCATCGGATACAACGGGAAGCCAGCACCGGCGAGTAATCATGTTTGGCGTTTTGATGTTGATAAAAACAATTGGCAAATGATGCCAAAAGCTAAAACTGCAAGTATGGATCATCGTGGTTTATTAGAGCATCAAGGTAGTTTGTACCGTATTGGTGGTATGGACAATAATCAACAAGTGACTGCCGATGCACTTGGCTATAAGGTTGAATTATCACTATGAATACACTTTATATCACAGGTGCCGGAGTCAGTGCCGCAAGCGGTATACCGACCTTTCGTGGCGAAGATGGATTTTGGACCATAGGCAGTGAAAATTATACGCCAATGGAAATGGCAACCCGCGCCATGTACGAAAACAATCCGCGAGAATTTTTAGCTTGGTATTATCATCGTTTTGCAACGTATCGACACCATGGGCCCAATGAGGTGCATCATTGGTTGAGCGATAAAAACCTTATTACACAAAATATTGATGGCCTCGATGGCAAAGCCGGTAACACGGATTATATTGCTATTCATGGTCGTTTGGATCAAATGACACTGTTTCACCATCAAGGTGATGATGTGATGGCCTTCAATGCGCCGTGGGATAAAGTTAACGAAGACAACCTACACAACTCATTGCTTGAGGTGTTCAATATCAATAATGAAAGCCCCAAGCTCAACGAGTCGTTTAAGCCTTACGTGTTGTTATTTGATGAGTACTACACTGAACTTTATCGAATTTCTGAGGCGCAACAGCGTATGCTCGATGCCGATAAAATTGTGTTTATAGGCACCTCTTTTAGCGTCAATATTACCCAAATGGCACTCGATATAGCACGCAGCCAGGGCATACCCATTGAAGTAGTTGACCCCGAACCTACCCATGTATTTCATCCTAATGTGACATACCAAAAAATGACTGCGCTTGAATATATCCAGCAGCAGGGATAAAAATAAGGCGCTTAATTTAGCGCCTTATTTCATTATTGTTGTTCAGCTTTTATTGCTGTGATGTTTAACCGCGCTTGTAAGGGATCTGGTAAAAATTCTGCAGTCCCTGATTTACTCATTTGCAGAATAAAAGACTCATCATTTTTATAAGCTTGCCATGTTGGTAGGCCTGGGCCATTGGGGGTGCCTAATTTAATAAAATTAGTCACATAACGGTGCATTATTTTAGCAGCTTGCTTATCCTGCTCAGTGGTAACATGGCCATATTTCGCTGCCACAGTATTAAAAAAATACGGAATCTCGCTGGCGTGTTCAGCACCGGGTTTATCTAAGGTTTGCGCTACATAACCAAAACGATACAAGAAGGCATCATTACCCATATCTGTCACACGCTTTGCAACGAACCTTGCTGGCTCTTGCATTAAAGCATCCTGTCCGACTTGGTAATTAATTATTGGCAGTGGGGTGTCGCCTTGTGCATCGTAAGCCATTTTGGCTTGTATCGAGTGAGGAGCAAAACTTTCAAATAGCGCCTCTTTTGAAGAATAGTTTGCAAAGCCTAAATCCATATCAGTTGTGCCGACCATGGTAGCAACATGGCTGAATGTGCCTTTACTCAAGCGTGCTTCAGTTGAAGCATTTATGATGATGCCATCAATGATTGGCCCACCTACGTAAGTAGACTCATTAGTACTTTGTTTGTTTAATGTACTTAGGTTGAGGTTTCCAACGACTTCTTCAGCAGATAATTCACGTAGTGCCGCCAGCGCATTCTTATCACTACCTAAGATAGTGTGTTGCTTGGCAAAGTTTTCACCAATTTTTTCGGCGCTTAATACTGAGTCGTCATTGCTATAAAGTGGCAACTCGTTAAATAACTCGCGCCCGCCAGCAGACATAATAATCGCTTGTTGAAATAAGTTATTTGCTGCAGGAGTTTGCATCATCGCGTGTACCGATGCACCGCCAGCAGATTCTCCCATCAGTGTCACTTTTGAAGCATCACCACCAAATTGAGCAATATTCTGTTTCACCCACTCAAGAGCCGCAATTTGATCCATTAATGCGTAGTTACCCAATGCATCGTTTTCAAAACGAGCAAGTGCAGGGTGAGCAAAAAAGCCAAATCGGCCTAATCGATAATTAAAGCTAACAAAAATAATCCCTTGTTTAGCAAAGCTTTCACCTGAGTAAACAGCGGGTGATGCGCCGCCATTTACAAAGCCACCGCCGTGTATCCAGACGACTACAGGGTAAGGTGTATCGCTGTGTTTAGTCGGTTTAAATACATTTAGATAAAGGCAGTCTTCCGAAGGAGTTGTTGTAAGCGGTGCAGCATCTGCTGCAAACGGCTTTTGCATGCAGTCTGGGGCGTAATCGCTCAGTACCTTTACATCTTGCCACTTTGGCACAGGTTGCGGTGCTCGCCAGCGTAACTCTCCCACTGGAGCTGCTGCATAGGGAATGCCTTTATACGCAATAAATCGCCCTTGATGCTGCCCTTGAATAAGCCCACCAGTGACGGCGATATGATCAGATTGAGGTTGTTCTTGGCAGCCTTGCAAAAATACGGCAGAACCTAATAGAAAAGATGAGTAAAAAATCGATTTTAGAATACGCGATGTCATAACAAAGCCTAGGCTGTTTAGGTAAGGCTTATAATATTAACATATTCATATAGTAACAACGAGAAAACCAGCATAGCTTCAAGGGGAGGCTATGCTGGTAAGAAAGTTATAATAACTTTATTCAGAAACAGTAAAAGATACGTCTAAATCTTCACCTGCTGTGACTGTAATTGGTTTAACTTGATAAAGATTAAATGCTTCGTCTTGAGTTTCGGCATCATCAATATGTGCTGCACAGGTGTAAGCTAGTTGGTAGTCACCTGGTTTTACAAACGCAAGTTCAAATTCGTATTGGTTATCTTCGTTATCGAAAACAACGTTAGCGGTTGCAAGTGGTGCATCAGCGGGCGTGTCGTCTTCGCTTACTTCGTAGTTGTCCATTGGCATTTCTATATCGCTGTTGTATAGATAAACAGCGTGACCAAACGAGCCATCAGTCATTGCAATGTCTATGTTATCTGTTTCACAAAATGCGATTAGCTCTTCGCTTACCGTGCCTTCAATGTCTTGCGATTCAGCTAAGTTTTCTAATCTCACACCGCGAGGTTTTAAGAAGATCTCGTCGCTATTTTGTGGGTCAACTAATGACTTTTTAAGGTCAAACTCAAGAACAAAATCATTACCAGCTTGGTTAAGTGTGAAGCCATCAAGTTGGATTTCACCAATACCATCGTTGCCTTTACGTTTAACAACAAGTGGTGCAATGCTGTCATCTTCATACACAACATGCGATGTCATAGTTAAATCGTTTGTGTCGCCATTAATAACATCGGCACGGATCCATTGATAATCACCTGCTGGCACTTCTTCATCTTCTAATAATGAGAAAATGTCATCACCTGTATAATCTAGTAAGTTAACCATTTCAGGCATGGTTTCATCATCTTGCTCACGAGTTTCGAAAGTGAACTCTTCACCACCTTGGCTTTTAAGCGTGATTGAATTGAACACAACATTCACAGCTTTTAAACCTGTTACTGGTGCGTCAGAAACTCCAAGCGTGAATTGCGCAGTTTGTGGCTGCGGATCTACAGTTTCTTTTTTGTCGTTGTCTGAGCCACAACCAACAAGTGCAAATAAAACGGCGCTGCTAAGTAATGTAGTTTTGAAGTTCATTGTTTCTTCCCTTGTGTTCTAAAAATTTATTAATAGTCTAGTCACCAAAACTTAATGTAAGTTGAATTGCTTTAACTGAGTTAAGATCCGCGCGTTTGTACCTTTTTAAAAGCTAGTGAAAGGCGGTTTAATAAAAACTGGCAAATAAAATCTCAATAATGAACAAATCCATTTTTCTTCCACATTTTGTTGTCAACATGGCAAAAAATAAAATCTTAGGAACAAGAATGACAGTCATCGATTTAGAGAAACGCTATGAATCTAGGAGCTTTGCACTGTTAAGTGCACTTAACATGCTTTTATTGGTGGGTTTTATTAATAGCAAAGCAGAAGTGAGTAGTTTTATTTTTAGTTTTTTAGTTTGCGGCATTTCGCTGTTATTAGGTTTGTTAGTTGTTAACTCTAAACGTAATTTTACTGTGTGCCGCCATGGTGTGCATTACCGTAATTTACTAGGACAATGCCGTCAAATGGATGCAAAAAAAGTACAGTCGATTCATCACTATTCAGTGTTAGGCATTCGTACTGTGATAGTTATGGCTGAGAAGCGTATATGTATAGCACCTTTTTATAGTCTAAATGATAAGCACCAACAGCGACTAAAACGTTATGATAACGACTTGTTTGACTGGCTAAAAACGTTACAAAAAACCAATGATTTTTGTTAAGCAGGCTATTTTTACCTGCTTAACAATCGTTAAATATTTAAGTTTTATATCGACTTACATTCTGTTCTAACTGCGTTGCGGTGTTATTTAATTCATCCATATATGAGGTCGCAATATCGGTATCATTAGCAGTCTTGTTGGCAATATCAACAATAGTGGTCATGTTTTGATTAATCGCTTCTGAAACTGAAGTTTGCTCTTCAGCGGCAGTGGCAATTTGTGCATTCTGCGAGGTGATAGTATTAACCGAAAGCAGTACTTCATTGAGCGCTTTTTCGACTTCGCTTGCTTCGTTCACACTGGTTGCACTTCCTGATTTTATTGATTGCATAATGCTGTTTACAGTTGTTGTTCCTTGTTGAACCTGCTCAATCATTGCCTCTATTTCGTGGGTACTATCTTGAGTTCGCTTGGCAAGGGTACGCACTTCATCAGCGACCACCGCAAAGCCTCGGCCAGCTTCGCCAGCACGTGCCGATTCAATTGCTGCATTAAGTGCCAGTAAATTAGTTTGCTCTGCAATATTTCGGATCACATCGAGTACACTGCCAATTTGGCTAGATTGCTGATTTAGCTGATCAACCGCATTGGCACCTTCATCAACTTGCTTAGCAAGGCCGTTAATTACTTTGATAGCGATAAGTAACTGGTTATTAGCCTGTTTTACTAGGTGATCGGCATGTTCTGCTGCAGTTGATGCTTCTTGGGCGCTTCGTGCGACTTCCATTGACGCTGCCGACATTTCGTTTATTGCCGTTGCAACTTGCTCACTTTCTTCATGTTGACGATTAATACCAGCATGCATATTGGCAAGAAGCTCGTTGAGTTTATGTGACGCTTGATTCATCGATTGCGATGATTGGCGAATATCAATAACCATTTTACCCACGTCATCAGCAAAGCGGTTAAATGAACTGCCAAGTTTGCCGAGCTCATCGTCTCGTTTAACCATTAATCGTTGGGTTAAATCACCATCACCTTGTGATATATCGTTCATTGCTAGCACGGTTGTGTGAAGAGGGTTGGTAATACTGCGCGATACCACCACTGCAATAGCTGCGGTAATTGCTACTGCGAATACAGAAGCGATAACTGTGTTTATAAAGGCATTATCGATACCTTGATTAACTCGTTGTTCTGTCATTGCAACTTGTTGTTCAAGGCCACTGATCCAAAAACCCGTTCCTAGTACCCAATTCCATTTAGGTACTAAAGCGGCATAACCGAGTTTAGGATTCACACTACCATTGGTATTTTTCCAAGAATACTGCACATAGCCACCGCCTCTTTTAGCGGCATCAATGAGCTCTCGTATCAAATAAACCCCATTAGGATCTTTAAAATCATAAAGGTTTTTGCCCTCAAGTGAGGCGTTAACGCCATGAGCAATGCTGACGCCTTCAACGTCATAGACAAATACATAACCTGTATCACCAGCATCATCAAAGCGTAAGTTACGTAAAATGCTTTTTGCCTTATCTTGTAGCTCCTCAGTATTAGAGCCATTATCTTGAGCTATTAGATGAGCAATTGAACTCATGGCAATTTTTTGGTAGTTGCTGACTTCAGATTTACGATCGCTTTCCATTTGTGTAGCAAAACTTTCTACTGTTTGTGCGCCACTTTGTTTTGATTGCACATAGTTGTAGAGTGTCAGCATAATCGCAATGAGCAAAGGGGGAAGTAAGGCTAAAAAAAGTACCCGTTCCTTTATTGATAGCGCCATTTATCGCTCCTAATAGAAATTCGCAATACTATTTTAGTGGTATTAAAAAATTTTATTAGTCGACTTTATGGTTATATGAAAAGGTCTATTAAGCGATTTACGTAAGCTGTTTATAAAAGTACACGGTAGCATCAAGCTCGCCTGTTGAGCTTTTCGCAAAGTCTGGGATTGTGCCTGCCTCTAAATAATTAAGTTTACGATAGAGATAAGAGGCGGTATCACCTTGGCGAGTATCAAGTACCAGTAACTTAATGCCTAGAGTATAGGCATCGCTTTCTAGATTGGACATTAGCTGCTTTGCGATGCCTTTACCTTGATGTTCGCTATGTACCATTAGCTTTTCTACTTCGCCACGATGAGCACCATTGGCTTTGGCGCACAAAGAAAGCTGCACTGAACCAATCACCGTATCACCATCAAGGGCAAGGTAAAGCCGACGGTAAGGGGTCGTTAAATCGGCATCGACCCCTTGCCAATAGTCTTGGGCTGACTTTAATGATAAAGGGGCAAGAAAGCCAATTGATGCGCCACTGGCAACGCTATCAATCAGTAAACTATTGAGTGATTTAGACACTCCTTTAATGGAAGGAACTGCTTTAATTTTCATTAATTATTCTTGTTGGAATGGATACACAGAGCCTAAGTTAAGTAAGCTGGTTAACTCATCAAGTGCCTGATAGCTTTCGGTTAAAAGCAGTGGATCAGCAAAGTCATCACTACTTAAAGAGTCGCGGTAATGCTTATTAGCCCAACTCACTAATTGGGTATATTTTTCTTCGCTAAAACGCACTCCAGGATTGACCGCTGCTAATTCATCACTGTTGAGTGCAACGCGTAAGCGCAAACAAGCAGGACCGCCACCATTTTGCATACTTTGGCGTAAATCAAAAAAGCGTACTTGTTGAACTGGATTATCCGCTAAAACCATTTCTTGAATATAGTCGTGTACCGCCTGATTACGCTGACATTCTTTTGGGGCAACAAGTAACATATTGCCATCAGCCAAAGTGATCAACTGACTATTAAACAAATAGCTGCTCACGGCATCTGTGATACTTACTTTATTGGTTGGCACCTCAATAATATGCAGTGGTTTATTGCCAAGGTAAGCTTGTTTAATTTGCTTAAGCGCGCTGGGCTGGTTCAAAAATGCTTGTTCATGACACAAAAGTACATTGCCATTAGCCACCGCAATTACATCGTTATGGAATACACCTTGGTCTATTACATCAGGGTTTTGTTGAATAAATAACTGATTTTCTGGTTTTAGTTGATGTAAGCGGGCAATTGCTTGCGAAGCTTCAAGTGTTTGTCTTGCAGGAAATTTAACGGGTTTTGGTAAGGCACTATTAAAACTACTTGCACCATATATAAAAAGCTCAAGCCCTGTATCTGCATGACTGTCGCATAGGCGATTATGGTTTGCTGCGCCTTCATCACCAAAAAAGCCTTGATCTGGTAAGTGAGTATGATGGCTAAAATAACGCTCGTCGTTAAACATGGCTTTTAACAATGCCGTAGTTGTCACGGGCTCTAGTGAGCGGTGAAATTTGTTATTTAAGTTAGCAGCTGTAAAGTGCACTTTGCCATCAAGGGTATCGGCAGAAGGTGAAATTGTTCCTGCATTGGCTGTCCACATTGCTGATGCACTGTAACATGCTCTTAATAGTACCGGATCTGCCTTAAATGCTTTTTCGATAATTTGCTTATCGCTGCCTGTAAAGCCTAGGCGTTTTAGCACGTTAATGTCGGGGCGAGCATGAGGAGCAAAAATACCTTGCTCTAGACCTAATTCGTGCATCGCCTTCATTTTTTCAAGGCCTTGTAGCACGGCCTCTTTGGGGTTTGAATGCGAAGAGGCGTGACTTAGTGAAGCGACATTGCCATACGATAATCCCGCGTAATTGTGAGTAGGCCCCACTAAGCCATCAAAGTTTACTTCTACTGCGTGCATACTTATTCCATCATTGTTGTGCGTAAATTTTAACCATACAGAAATTATTTAGCTGAAGCTAGCTAACTCCATTTCTACATTGCGTAAGCTTTGCTGCAAACGCTTCTGGGTAGCAATTAAATACGCCTTTTGCTTGTTCTGTTTAACTTGTTGCTGTCGTGCAGCTTTGTATAACACACGCTTAGGAATGTCGTACTGCGCCGACGCTTCAGTGATTGTTAGTTGATGAACCGAAATTTTTTTAAGTGCTTCAATAAATGCGGGATCATTATTTAACATAGCGACGCTCCAAATCTGCAGTATTATGCGGATCGTTTGCTTCATGCATTTGCCATGTGCTGATGTCTAATCGCCAAAGTAGATAAAGAGTGTGAAAGAAGTTAGTCACGTTAGTCTCCTTGTTAGTGCCAGTTCATTTTAGTATTGGAAGATCTGTGCCAAACCGTCATTAAATTTAAATGTATTAAAAATCAATTGGTTAATATGTTGTGGCTAGAGCGTCCCTAAAATCAGGCACTAAAATAGTGAAAGACAACCGTAATAATGCACTTTAATGATGCGTGCTTGCATTTCGTTTTTCGTAGCAGAGGCTTTATGCCGCGACATGGGTGAGGTAGGGGAGATACGAGAATAAAACGCGATGTAAAATCGCTGCTACATACTCGCACCTCCATCTTGTAGCTTTAATCTCTTAACTTTTACTCTCGTAACTTGTAACTCGTACCTCGTTACTCAAACCCTTCCAAAACAAGCTTTCCACGAGCTTTATGAGATTCTAAAATCCCATGGGCTTTAACAAGGTTTGCTACGTTTATCTTACCTAAATGCTCACCCAATGTTGTTTTGATTGTGCCGTCATCAACTAAACTAGCAAGCTCTGATAAAAGCTGATGCTGAGCAATCATATCATCGGTTTGGAACATTGAGCGGGTATACATAAACTCCCAATGCAACGAAATACTTTTACGCTTTAACTTTAAAATATCAAAGCTTGCTGGGTCGTCGATCAGTGCCAATTTACCTTGTGGCTTGATCACTTCTATAATGCTATCAAGATGTTGCTCGGTGTGCGTTAAGCTCACTACGTAATCAAATTCATTCAGGTCGGCCGCAAGACGTTGCTCGTTAAGGTTTTTGCTATGATCAAGAACATGATCAACTCCTAAATCTTTAAGCCAGTTGGCGCTTTCTTTTCGTGCGGCGGTACCAACTACTGTTAAATTGGTAAGCTGTTTGGCAAGTTGCACTAAAATTGAGCCTACACCACCTGCGGCACCTATCACTAATATAGAGGCTGGCTTATTGTTTTTAGATTTTTCAATCTGTAAGCGGTCAAACAGTAACTCCCATGCCGTAATACTGGTTAATGGCAGGGCGGCTGCTTCACTATTACTAAGGCTTGTTGGTGCAAGACCAACAATGCGCTCATCAACAAGTTGCAGTTCAGCATTACTGCCTTGGCGCGTTAAGTCGCCAGCATAAAACACACGGTCACCGACATTAAATAACGACACTTGGTCGCCAACAGCTTTAACGGTTCCCACGGCGTCCCAACCAATAACCTTGTAGCCATTGTCTGGTGATACATTAGCGCGAATTTTAGTATCAACAGGGTTTACTGAAATTGCTTGTACGGCTACAAGAATGTCGTGACCTGTGGCAACGGGATCTGGTAATTCAATCGCTTGTAGTGATGAGTCTGATAACGCTGGAGTTGCTGTGGTGTATCCAAATGCTTTCATGATGGTGTCCGTATTGATGAGTTTTGAACACTATAGCGCATCTAGTTTTATTAAAAAGGGTTTAGATACCAGCTCGCAATAATACGTAATCATTTTGAGGGAGCAAACCTGTCGCTACCAGCGTTAAAAATTTCTCATTTAGAACAACTAAATAACGAAATTTTTGCCTTGTTATCAACGAGGTTTTCTTGCCTCAAAAAGCCCACTTTATTAAGCAAGCTGGTATTATCCAAATTCACTTTCAAATAATTTTTGTTAATTAAGGTCACTATTTACTAAATCGAGTAACTCGATCAGTTGTAACGCTTGTTGTTCGTTAATGCTTGGGAAGCGACAACGAATTTGCGACGGTACATCGGCGGCTTGATCTTGCATGGCTTTGCCTTTGGCTTCGAGCTGTACGAGTCGTTTGCGTTTATCTTGGTTATCTTTGGTGATCGACAGCAATGCTTTGTCGCTCATTTTTTTTAAAATTTGCGTCATCGCACCGCCATCAATAGCGGTTTTTTCAAGTAATTCAGCAATGCTGATCTGATCTTTTTCCCACAGCGCCATCATCACGACGTATTGCGGGTAGGTTAAATCTAATTGATTAAGAGAATCTCGATACGCACGGGCAATCCCATTCGATGCCATATATAAGCGATGGCATAGCTGGTTATCTAATTTTAGCTGTGGGTATTTCATACTCGATCCTCAAAATTCAATACGAACATTTTAATTTGCATGCAAAGTATTTGCAATCCCGAAAAAGCTGATCTAATATATTTTGCATACAAAGTATATTTTCACTCATTTAGGAGAGTAATCATGAAAGAACTACAAAGCGTCGCATACACAGCAAAAGCAACAGCAACAGGTGGCCGTGAAGGCACAGCAAAATCAGATGATGGCCGCTTAGATGTGGCACTATCAACTCCTAAGGGGTTAGGTGGTGATGATGGTCAAGGTACAAACCCTGAGCAATTATTTGCAGCAGGTTACGCGGCTTGTTTTATCGGCGCATTAAAGTTAGTGGCTGGCCAAGCAAAAATTAAATTACCGGCAGATACTCACATTAACTCTGAAGTATCAATTGGTCCTATCGAAGGTGGTTTTGGTATTGCTGTTAAGCTTGCGGTATCGGTGGGTGATCTTGATAAAGACACCGCTCTTGAACTTGTTAATAAAGCGGACGAAGTATGCCCTTACTCAAACGCAACGCGCGGTAACATTGCTGTAGAGCTATCAGTTATCTAATTGCTATTGATCAAATTAGGCCGTGCTTTATGCACGGCTTTTTTGTTTTTCAGCAATCGACTTTGCTAAATCGCCTGAGCCAGTAAGCGCTGACACTAAGCCTTCGCGCGGCTCACTGAACTCGATTGGCTTTATCTTACTGGCTCGGGCTGCATCGAATACCGGTATTTGGCTCATTGCGTATTCAGACAATGCGGTAATGGTTAATGATGGGTTTACTCCTAAATTACCCGGTATGATTGAGCCGTCAATAACACGCAGGTTTTGATAGCCGAACACTTCTCCAGAGCTATCAACTACGCCGTTAGAGGCATCAGTTCCCATGGCGACTCCACTCATTATATGTGCCGTCATCGGGGCACCAAAGAGCACTTCAGTTAAAGCAGAGCCTGGCACGCCACCGAGTTTTTCGGCGTAGAGTTTGGTTGCTTCTTCTGCTTTTGGAAAACTAACGCTAAGCGGGGCATCATTGTCTTTTTGCACCGCAGTAATGCCGCTTTTAAATAACCGATACCATTTGCGTCGCCATTCAAGGTGAATAAACGCCTCGGATTTTTGCATCACCAAAAATAGAATCGAGCTGCGGGCTTTGCCTTTTGGCCGCAATACTTTGGCTGTTTTTATTGGATGGCGCAGTGTATTCACTAAAAACTTAGCGATACGCTTGAGGCCTTTTCCAGTCACCATAGGAACGTAAGGTAAATATAGCCATGTGCCATCGGCACCTTCCTTAAACCGGCAAATTTCAATATTGGTGTCTTTATCGACCGAAATAAATGAGCTGATCGCAACGCCATCATCAACTTTTTTAGTGGTATTGTTCGCGGTGGTGAGGGTTTCTGAATTTGTACGAATTTGCTGACCCAGCCAAGCTGAAATATTAGGTAGTGTTTTGTCTTTATCGCGCATTTTTAAAAGCAAAGGCACGGTGCCCATTACCCCCGCGCTTAGCACAACACCACGTGTTGTTAGCGTATAAATATGGCTATTGCGATGACTGGTATCTTTAATCTTAATTTTGTATCCGGCGCTGCCATCTGCATTAAGCGGGGTGATTTTGATTACTTCAGAGCTTGGTCTTATCTCTACGCCATTGCGCTCGGCAAAGTAAAGATAGTTTTTCATCAAGGTGTTTTTGGCATTATGGCGACAACCAATCATGCAGCTACCGCAGTAATGGCAGGTATTTCGCCTTGGGCCATCGCCGTTAAAGTAAGGGTCGGGTAGCTCTTTGTTATAGGCTTCGCCGGGCTTTGCAAAAAGCACCCCGGTGTTCACGGTTTTGAACGAGTCACCTTGACCCATCTGCTCAGCAATCTCTTTAAGGGTGTGATCGGCAACATTGGTATAGGTATTTTTGGCACTGCCTAACATGCGCTGTGCGAGGCCATAGTAAGGCATTAGGCTTTCTTTCCAGTCTGATTTTATGCGTGTCCAAGCTGGAGATTGAAACACCTCATCATCAGGAATAAGGTGCACATTGGCATAAATTTGTGAGCCACCGCCAACACCCACACCATGCAGCACAGTGACTTTGCTGGTAAACGAAAATTGAATGCAGCCTTTTAAGCCAATTTCTGGTTGCCACATATAATTTTTGATATCTAGGTTGGTCTTTGGAAATTCTTTATCGTCGCGGCGAAGGCCTTTTTCAAGTACTAAAACCCGGTTACCTTTTTCGCTTAGGCGTAGCGCACTCACTGAGCCACCAAACCCAGAGCCTATAATTATTTGGTCAAAATCAAATGTGTCTTGCTGCATGGTCATCGCTTGTTGATATTTATTATTATAATTAACTCGTTACAAAATACGCTGTAAATTAGCTGCTTATCTATTGTGATTTGGGATGTACTTATTAGTAATATAGAAGCTTGTCGGTTGTTTGTCTTAGAACAAGTAATAAAGAAACGCAATTTATCAATTATTTTAGTGCTCAGCAGCGCTTACTCGCTATATGTTAAGCCATCTAATTAAATAGTTTGTCATGCTTTGTACGCCGTTAATCTAAATAAACCGAATCATAACAAAGCTATAAATTTCAATTGCATGCTAGCAAAATTCCGTTGTCGAACAGGGCATTTTCAATAAATTACTTAAAAATAATGCTTTACTCCTTTTTTGGGCTGTAAAATTAGTTAAATAGTCTAAACTATTAGCAAACCTACAATAAAAACAGGACATTTCGATGCGGCAGTTAGCATTAGCGAAAAAGTTATTATGGCTCACAGTAGGCAGTATTTTTATTACTGTGTTTGTTTTATCGAGTGTTTTATGGTGGCAGTTGTCAAACAGCAACCAGCAGTTAGCTGCACAATCAGAAAAGCTGATTGTTGCTGAAGTTGAAGACAAACTAGCCTCCAATGCTGCCGCATATGGTGAGCAAGTCGCTGGATTTATTAACGAAGCATATCGAGTGCCTTATTCATTTGCCGCAATCTTAGGTGATCATGATGCAGCAAGTACTTTAACTCGCGATGCGGTGGTTGAGTTGAATCGCTCACTACTCAAAAAAAATACCATTCTTTCATCTATTTATTCGCAGTTTGAAGCAAATGCGTTTGATGGCCGTGATGCTAACTTTATTAGTGGTTATGATCACTCTGTGGCGGGTGTTGGTACTTTAGAAATCTATTTCACACGCAATCGAGATGGCGCCATTGAGCAACAAGTCGTAGATGATGCGGCTGAAAAATATGTCGATACACTTAATGAATTTGGTCAGCGAGAAGCTGAGTGGTACCTGTGTGTAAAAGACACCAAAGTACCCTGCATAATGGAACCTTACCTATACGAAATCACCCCAGGGTATTCAGAAATGATGACCTCTTTAACTGTGCCAATTCTTCGTGATAATGAATTTATTGGTGTTGCTGGTGTTGATTTAACTTTGCCTGTATTTCAAAGCATGACCGAAAAATTGTCAAAAGAGCTATATAACGGTAAAGCTCGAGTTACCTTATTAAGCTCACTTGATTTAGTGGTTGGTAGTAGCCATTACAAAGATAAGCTAGGCAGACCGCTAAAAGAGGCAGTGGCTAAAAGCACTTTAGACAATTACATTAAAGCGAAAAATCAAAGTGGTGTATTTAAAGTCGGTGATGAATATTTAGTTAATTACCCAATCACCATTAAGCTTGCTAAAACCCAGTGGAACTTATTGATTCAAGTACCAGCTGAGCTTGCACTTGAGGGCCCTCATGCGCTGGCAAATAGCATGAGTGAAAACGCCAATACGTTAGGCGGCTTAATCTTGGTTACGGGTATTATTATTGCTGGTGCAGCCTTTGTTATCATGACCTTAGTGATCCGTACCATTGTGGCACCATTACAACAAATTCAACAGCGTGTTGATAACCTTGCTAGTGCTGAAGGCGACCTAACCCAAACCCTGCATGTTGATACCCATGCTGAATTAATAGCACTAGCAACAGGTTTTAATGCGTTTCTTGCTAAATTGCGTGACTTAATTGGTGAGCTTAAAAATGTATCAACGCAAACCAAGGAGCAAGCCCACATGGCAACCAGTGTTGCTGTTGATACTAAACATAATGTACAAGCGCAATTTCAAGAAATTGAAAGCGTTGTGACCGCAATGAACGAAATGAGTGCAACAGCACTTGAGGTTGCAAGGGCTTCTGAACAATCGGCGCAACAAGCTGACGAAATAAATAGTTTAGTGGTTAGTAGTGAAAAAAGTTTGTCTTCAGCTGTAACACAAGTTAAGACTATGTCGGATGAAATAAAAGAAGCAAACAAAGCGGTCGAAAAGGTTGCAGCGCGCAGTAATGACATAACTCAGATATTAGATGTGATCAGAACGATAGCAGAGCAAACCAATTTGCTTGCCCTCAATGCTGCTATAGAAGCTGCAAGAGCTGGTGAGCAAGGACGTGGATTTGCCGTGGTCGCCGACGAAGTTCGTGCGCTTGCTTCAAAAACACGTTCATCAACCGATGACATCAGCGGTCTAATCGACAGCTTACAGCTTGAAGTAGGCAACGCTTCTAAAGTGATTGAACAAGGTGTTGTGCGTGCACAAACCGCGGTAGATGAAACCTCCGTTGCCTTTGATGCGCTTCATGAGGTGGTTGTTAAGGTGGACGAAATTACGCAACAAATTACCCATATTGCAACAGCCGCTGAAGAGCAAAGCTCTGTAACCGAAGAGATTAATAGGAATCTTACTTTAATCTCAGATGCTGCATCGCAATTAGCAGAGTTATCAACGCAGGCGGGAGACGGCAGTCAAACGCTTAATGCCCTTGTTGCACAGCAAGATGATGAGCTGAATAAATTAAAGACGAAATAGCTTTAAGTTGCTAGTTGCAAGAGTAAAGGGGCTAGTTACGAGGTGCTAGATGCGAGGTGCTAGATGCGAGATAAAACGCGATGCGAAATCGCTGTTACCTACTCGCACCTCGCATCTCTAGACCTTGTTTCGCGCGCCAAGCAAGTGTGATGCCTGCATTCCCATACCTCATAGTTTACCTGTTTGCTATTCATACGATTTATTAGACTAATAGTTAATGTGCTTGATTAATAGGCATTTATTAACAATTGCTGTATGTTGTCTAAATTATCAATTAATTTAAGTTGTTATATTTCAATAGGTTAAAAGTGTTTTCTGCATTTCTGATACTATAAGAACGGCTTTTTTACAAATTCATACCCTACCTTTTGCCTAATCGTGTTTTTGGCCTGACTGCTTTACCCTAACTGCATAATAAAAACTCACATAATTTTTCAAGATAGGCAGTAGGAGAACTCATGAATACGAGGCAGCAATCAGCGTCAACAGCGCCTGCTGAGCAAGGATCGGATACTCATGCCGATCAGCAAAGCTATCAAGCTCTTCATAAACCCAGCAGTGAATTTTCGAGTCGCGACGAATACCTTGAACACGAATTACAAATTATGCAGCCTAAGCGCTGGCGTCCTAACTTACCATTTCGTGATTATCGGTTTGAATTAGAAGACTCTATCCCTGCCATGGCAGGGACCATAGGCAAGGTGGTTATGGTGGGTGCAATTGCTGCAACGTTTGCAGCGCCACTGGGCTTAGGTGAAGGCTTTATTCTAGAAAATGTGCGCTATGAGCTGTTAATTGTATCGATCTTCATTTTATTATTTTCGGGCTTCTTTTTACCAACGGCAAATCTGGCGGGTACGCATGGGCCGCTTATTCCTTTGATCCCGATCGTGGTTGCAGCGGGTGGTCACCCAATGGCCTTTGGTTTACTGATAGGGGCGTTTGGTCTGTTACTCGCGCTTAGTAAAGGAGGGAGTTTACTGGCGGGCTTAACCAGCCGAGGAGTGTGTGGCGGTTTACTGCTCTACCTTGGTTTTATCGGCACGATTTCGCAGGTTAAAAAGCTGTTTGCATGGGCTGAAGGCATTGATATGACCCATATCGCTTTCATTGTGATCTTGTCGACTATCGTGTTATATGCCTTACTTGAACACTTCAAAAAGCGTTGGTTAGCTGTGCCTTTAAGTTGCTTACTTGGCGGTTTAATTGCATTTTTACTGGGAGCGCCGTTTGAGTTTAAGACCGCACCGGGTTTACCAAATATGAACCCAATGTATTGGTGGGGTGAAAATACCGGTTGGATGCTGGGTTTACCAACCCTAGAGAGCTTTGTAGTGGTATTGCCATTCGCGGTACTTGCGGTTGCTATGTGGTCACCTGACTTTTTAGGGCATCAAGTATTCCAAAAAATTAGTTACCCAGAACGCACTGAAAAAGTACAAATGAACATTGACGATACCATGTTCAGTGCTTCAATCCGCCAAACGTTTGGTTCTTTGTTAGGCGGCTCTAACTTTACCTCGTCATGGGGAACCTACATAGTGCCAGCAGCCATCGCTAAACGCCCAATTCCTGCCGGAGCGGTGTTAACGGCATTATTTTGTATCATTGCCAGTATTTGGGGCTACCCAATGGATTTAGCTATTTGGCAACCCGTGTTATGTGTCGCCTTGATTGTAGGTGTGTTTATCCCACTTCTTGAAGCTGGCATGGAAATGACCCGCGAAGGTAAAACCACCCAATCGGCTGCTATTGTGGTGTTTTCATCGACTTTGGTGAATCCTGCATTTGGTTGGTCGTTAACGATGTTGCTCGACAACCTGGGCTTAATTGGTTGTAAAGAGCGAAGCTCTGAACTATCACCAATGAGCCGTTGGATCATTCCATTAATAATGTTTGTAATTTTAACAAGCGTGATGGCGCTGGTGGGTATGCTGCCAGGGATCCCAGCATTAATGGCTGACTTTAGGCATTGATAAAAAAGGGTAAGGTGATAAACGCCTTACCCTTTTTCAAAGCTGTTATTTAAACTTAACTGTTTTTTCGCTGCGGATGTAAGTTCGGGTATCTGGTTTTGTCCATTGACCTTTTTTAAGGTAAGAGGTCGACACCACAAAGCTGTTGTTTTTAAACTCGCTTGTCGATTTTACCTTAGTGATCCCTTCTTTATTACCCGTTACATTTTCATAAGCAACAAATTGAGTAGGGCTAAGTACATTCATTGTGCCTTGGGTATAAAAACCTGCCGTAGTGAAGTAATAAAACACCAAAGACTGCTTTTTATTGTCCCAAAAAATCATCGACTCACCACCATATTCACCTTCATTGATAGAATGAATGGTTTTAAGAGCCGTGCCATTGAGCGCGCGTTGCCAGGTACTCACATCTTGCACCGCAGGTTTACCTGCTGCGACATTAAAGTCAGACTGCCATGTGCCTAAGTAAGGCTCAAACACTTTTAGCTTGTCATCAAGTTGTTGCTCCGCCGCCAAAACAGAAAGTGAACACAGGCAGATTGATAGTAAAAGTGATTTTAGGTATGCCATAATAGCGTCCCGATAAAATTAATTTGTTTTGCAAAGTATAGGTGATAATTCGTTGATTAAGAAAACATTAATTACATTTTCATTGTTGTTTTTAGCGCTGTTATGGCTGGTACCGTGGCAACTTAATATTACATACTTTATTGCAGGCACTTACAGCGTAGCGAGCTTAATAAGCTTTTTGGTATACGGCTGGGATAAACGTTTAGCGATGCAACATGGCGAGCATACAATAAGAGTACCTGAGCGAACACTGCATATTTTAGGGTTAATCGGTGGTTGGCCAGGTTCATTAATTGCACAGCAATGGTTAAGACACAAATCCAAAAAACGCAGTTTTATTGCTGTGCTTTGGTTAACAATTATTGTTAATTGCGGTGCACTGTCGTCACTGTACTATTTGCAGTTAATTTAAAAGAAGATCAAAAAAGGAAAGCCGTTGCTTTCCTTTTTCGTGAAAACGACTTATTGTGCAGCTTGAATTGATTCAATACTATCAAGCTCAATAGTTAGAATCGTTTTCTTATCAACAACAACCCATTTGCGGTAAGTTAAGTAACCAGGTTTTGTTACTTCAATGTCGTACTTACCTTCATTAAGTTCGATACCATCTTCATAAACAGGTTTAATATTCATAATACGAACACGCGCATCATCAGGTGTTGTGACCACTGTTAATGAAATAACCGATTCATCCACAACTACTTCAGGTGTTACTTCTGCAATAGGCTCTGGTTGTGACTCAACATCATAGCTTGATGAACAGCCGGCTAAAACCAATAATGCAAATAATGCGCTTAACTTTTTCATAAATACTCCATTTAATAGTTCACAATAAACGAAATCGCTTATAGTTTGAAAACTTATGAATAATCAAGGAATAACAATAGAGGTGGGTAGCTATTATTCGTCTTCCGTGACTTTCATATTTATCATCAATAATAAAATTTGAGATATTTTAGTATGTATCCTAATAAGGTTCAAATTATAGTTTCATTAATGTTATTAAATAATGATTTTTAATTATTGTGTGTATTGTGGTTTTAAAAATAGTAATTATTAATTTTCATCATTGTTTTCTTTATCAAGCGCTATGCTTAATTTTCCCTGCCGAGTGATATTAAAAATCGCACGTTGCCAATTTTCTGGTTGATTTTGTATTGCAGAATCAAACAGTGTTTTAAATAAATCAATAATGTGGTCAGAAACGGCAATAGGGTGCTGAGTTTCATCGGCCTCTTTTTCATAAAAGGCCTGGCATGTAATGACTTCATCGTGCTGGCAATCTAAAACTAACATTGCTTTCGACCAGTCACCGTTAATTTGTTGATAGAGGTATTGACCCAGTTGTTGTGGGATTTGTGAGTTGTGTGTCATGTGCTGTCCTTAGCGTTGTTGTTTTGTTATAAAGTGCCGTTTTCGTATTTTTTAGCAAGCTCTTTCCATGTTTCAAAAAAACCACCCTGAAAAAAATAACTGTCAGATATATTCAATATTTGATAATTTGTTGTCTCATGGTCTTTCCGTGAATAGTTTGATAGGCTATATCCTTGATCGCCTCGTTCATTTAGCCTCCCTATTAGTCTTGTAATACCGATATCTTCACCTTCTACGAGGTCATCAGTACTTATTGTGCCATGAGGTAATCCACCTGCGTTGGGCATTTTGGTGAAAAACTCATATTTTTTAACAAACCAAGGTAAAATTGATAGTGGTGCATCAAATTGCCTAGTAGTTAAAAACGGGGCTTGACCTTTTGGTGAAATAATCCAATGAAGGATAACTGATAAGTATCCGTTTTGATTGTAAAAGGAGTGATAACGGCCAGGATAATTTAATGAATCTTCAATTGTAATTAGATGTTTTATCCCTTTTGGTGGATTCTCTGGGTCTTTTATTTCTTTTAGTGAGGGGAAAAATTGTTTAGTCATTTAAATGCCACCTTTAATAGGAGTGATAACAGGTGTGATTGTAATAGCATCACCAAATTGTTCTAAGTTGATCAGTTTTCTCTCAAAGTTAAAAGTTTCAACAGCGCCATAGTTTGCTCCTTTGAATAAACTGTTTAACTAACGGAATTTCTCTGTATTAGTTTTAGTTATATTGCCAACATCCATGTTGCCGACTCAAATTTGTATTAATTTAAGCTTATCAAGCAAACCGCCATCGATAAGTAAAGCATCGGTAATAAAAAACTCCTGGAAGTTATCATCAAATTTCCGGCTCGGTCTAGAAAAATTAGCTAATCGAAATCCTTTTTGATTTTTTGCTCCTACATTCATTTCTCGGTAAAGAGCTAATGTTTCGTTTACAACAACTTCTTTTAGTTTATATTGCCCTGAAGGTAAGCCGCCTTCTTTTGCGCTATTCCAAAATTTATTCTCAATACTATCAATAAGCCAGGAAATGGCTTTTAAAGGGATTTCGAGTTGATAAACATAATAATTAGGGATATCAGGGTGACCAAAATTTGGAGGTGCAATTACAAGAAATATTATTTGATTAGAATCTTTTAATAAAAAAAATTCTTCGTTTTCAAATCCTATGTTTTGAGATATGAAAACTTGTTCATATTTTTTTGATAAATTGAAAGGGTTTAGTAATTCCATATAAATCTCTTAATGAATTGGCTTTAAGGGGATAATAGTGACTGAATCATTGAGATCATTTATGGTGAGAGGATCTATTTCGAAAGTAAAAGTTTTGACTACTCCGTATTTGCTGTTTATTTTTTCACCCCATGATGAGTTAATATCTACTTTGGTCAAACCATTTCCACTATATAAAGTATTTGCGCCAAATTGATTCATAACTCTAAATCGAGCTTGTACTTTCTTATGTTCGTAATGGAGGGCTATTTTTGTAAAATTATTGAAAGCTTTTTCATTGAAGATATCTCCACCTTTGCTTATGTACTGTTCTATTGTCTTTTTATATTGAAGACTGAACTCTTTTGTCATAATTTTTGCCTTGTTATAACGCAATTTTCCTACGCTATAACCGTGTCTTAATTTAATGCAATGGGTATATTAATATTACCTAGTACTCTTTCACATATATTTTGATCAGTTGCCCCTACTTAAATTCAGGTAACTGATCTTTTTCAATCAATAATTCAATACTCCTGCTTTTTCCAGTAACTGATGTTATAAATTTCTTCTTCTTA